>JAGLTY010000111.1 GCA_023135025.1 Bacteroidales bacterium
TAGGGATATTGTTTCGGGAAGAGGTAGAATCGCTCTTTTCCGGAAACCTGGTGTTGGTGGGAGGCGCCCTGATGGTAACAGCACTCCTGTTGATCTCCACCCAGCTGGTAAAACCAGGTAAAAAGAAGATTCCGTTTCTTGATGCACTCCTTATGGGTATCGCACAGGCCATCGCTACCATCCCGGGAATTTCCCGGTCAGGTGCAACCATCTCCACCGGTCTGCTATTAAAAAACGGACGCAGTGATGTGGCACAGTTCTCCTTCCTGATGGTGCTGCTGCCCATCATCGGAGCCGCCTTACTGGATATTCTCTCTATTTCATCCGCCAGTTCAGAGGCCGGAATTGCCACAGGTTCGCTGGTCATTGGTTTCCTGGCTGCCTACCTGTCGGGATACCTGGCATGCAGGTGGATGATCAATCTTGTAAAAAAGGGAAACCTCTACTGGTTTGCCATCTATTGTGCAGTTGTGGGAATCGTTTCAATCATCTTTGCCTGATTCTATGGAGTATAATCGTCCCGAAACATACCTGGACGGAGCGGTCCTGTATATTGACAAGCCCCTGACCTGGACATCGTTCGATGTGGTCAACAAGATCCGGAAATCGCTCAGGCATCACCTGGGAATTCAGAAAATCAAGGTGGGGCATGCAGGCACACTGGACCCTCTGGCTACCGGACTGGTTATTATCTGTACCGGCAAAGCCACCAAACAGATCATGCAGTATCAAGATATGGATAAGGCATATACAGCACAGGTCAGGCTCGGCGCCACCACTCCTTCATTCGATCTGGAAACAGAAGTGGATAAAACCTATCCGTGGGAGCATATCACCTCCGATAAAATTGAGCAGGCATTATCGAAGTTATCGGGCGACCAGGAGCAGATGCCTCCCCTCTATTCAGCCAAAAGCGTGGATGGGAAACGTGCCTATGCAATGGCCAGAAAAGGAAAACAGGTGGAACTAAAACCCCAGCAGGTACACATATCCCACCTGGAGTTGCTGTCCGAAAATCTGCCTGAAATTGAACTCCGTGTGGAGTGTAGCAAGGGCACTTATATCAGATCCCTGGCCAGGGATCTGGGTTCAATACTCGATTCAGGGGCTCATTTAACCGGACTCAGACGCACCAGAATTGGTCCATACCATGTGGACAAAGCCATTTCTATAGAGAACTTTATAGAAAATCTTAAACTTTTGTAACAAATTTGCGTTTTTTACGTATAACGATGCTCGCATCAAATAAAAATTCACAATTGTAATATGAAGTTATCCCAATACAAATTCAATTTACCCCCCGAGCTGATTGCAAAATTCCCAGCCAAAAATCGTGATGAATCCAGGTTGATGGTTTTGCATCGGGACACAGAAAAAATAGAACACAAATCCTTTAAAGATATCATCAACTATTTCGATGATCGCGATGTGATGGTGTTCAATGACACCAAAGTATTTCCAGCCCGTCTATATGGAAACAAAGAGAAAACCGGGGCCGAGATTGAGGTGTTTCTCTTAAGGGAACTCAATAGGGAACAGCGTCTCTGGGATGTACTGGTGGATCCGGCCCGTAAAATCAGGATCGGAAACAAACTCTACTTCGGAGAGGATGATGTGCTGGTTGCCGAGGTTATTGATAATACCACCTCCAGAGGCAGAACACTGCGGTTTCTTTATGACGGCGATTATGATGAATTTAAAAAGACTCTTTTTGAACTGGGCGAAACACCACTTCCCAAGTTTATCGAAAGAAAGGTGGAGCCGGAAGACAGAGAGCGTTATCAGACCGTTTATGCCAAACATGAAGGTGCGGTAGCCGCTCCCACTGCAGGGATGCACTTCAGCCGGGAACTGTTGAAGCGCCTTGAGATCAAGGGTATTGACTTTGCTTATATCACACTACATGTGGGACTGGGGAATTTCCGAAGCGTGGATGTGGAAGATCTGACCAAGCATAAGATGGACTCTGAAAGAATTCATATCCTGGACGATTCGGTCAAGCTGGTCAATGCAGCAAAAGAGAGGAAAAACAATGTATGCGCAGTTGGAACCACTGTTATGCGAACACTTGAGAGTTCCGTTTCGACCGATGGATTCCTCAAGGAGTTTGACGGGTGGACCAATAAATTCATCTTTCCACCCTACGAATTCAGCGTACCCAACAGAATGGTTTCCAACTTCCACTTGCCCTATTCAACACTTCTGATGATGGTATCTGCATTTGCAGGGTATAATCAACTATTGAATGCCTATGAGGTTGCCATCAAGGAGAAGTACAAATTCGGAACCTATGGAGATGCGATGCTGATCCTGTAAACAATCCTGCATGCCCCTGATAAACTCCATTATATCCTGGGTGAATGTGAAACGGCTTCACCAGATTGAGCTGTTCATGAAGTACCCCTTTGACGTACAGCAGGAGGTTTTTGGTAAATTGATAGAACAGGCGCTCCGTACCACCTGGGGCGTTCAGTATGGCTTCGACTCCATTAATTCCATTGAAGAGTATCAGGAGAGGGTGCCTATCAGTACCTACGATGATGTAAAACCGTATATCAACCGGCTCCGGGAGGGCGAACAGAACCTGCTCTGGCCCACGGAGATCAAGTGGTTTGCCAAATCGTCCGGCACCACCTCCGATAAGAGCAAGTTTATCCCGGTCAGCAACGAAGCAATGGAAGATTGCCACTTCAGGGCAGCCAAGGATGTGATTGCATTCTATACGAAACAGCGACCTGATAGTGCCGTTCTGAAAGGAAAAACCCTTACACTGGGGGGAAGTGCGGAGGTAAATAATCTCAGCAACCAGTCCTACTACGGAGACTTGTCGGCTGTTCTTATTGAAAACCTCCCCTTCTGGGCACAGTTTATCCGAACACCAACTTCAGAAATTGCGCTGATTCCTGATTTTGAAGAAAAGCTGGATAAGATTACCCGTCACACTGTTAATGAAAATGTTACGAGCATTGCAGGCGTCCCCTCCTGGAACCTGGTACTGCTGAGGGCGGTCCTCGATTTTACCGGTAAAAACAATATCCTGGAGGTATGGCCCAACCTTGAACTCTTCACCCATGGAGGGGTCAGTTTTACCCCCTACCGTGAAACGTTCAATAAGCTGATTCCATCAGATAAGATGAATTACCTGGAGACTTACAACGCTTCGGAAGGTTTCTTTGGGATCCAGGATGATCTGGAACGGGACGATATGTTGCTGATGCTCGATCTGGGAATATTTTATGAATTCCTTCCCCTGGATCACCTGAATGAGCCCAACCCTCCCATCTATAGCGTTGGTGATGTGGAGACAGGGGTAAACTACGCCATGGTCATCACCACCAATGGTGGATTGTGGCGCTATATGATCGGCGATACAGTTGTATTCACCTCCCTCAATCCACACAGGATAAAAATATCGGGGCGCACCAAATACTACATCAATGCTTTTGGGGAAGAGGTTATCATGGAGAATGCAGAGAAGGCACTGATAACTGCCTGCAAAGAGACCGGGGCCGTTATTAAGGAGTACACAGCCGGTCCCCTGTTTATGAGTGAAGATTCCAAAGGTGGACATGAATGGATGATCGAATTTGAGAATCCACCCGGCAACCTGGATCGATTTACAGAGGTGCTCGATACAACGCTGAGTTCTGTGAACTCGGATTATGAAGCCAAGCGTTACAAGAACCTCACACTAATGCTCCCAAAAGTCGTTTCGCTTAAACCCGGAACCTTTTACAAATGGATGCAAAAACGTGGGAAGCTGGGCGGTCAGAACAAAATTCCAAGGCTTGCCAACGACCGGAAATATTTAGATGAGCTATCTGACATTTTAACCCAATAAAAGTTACTATCTTTAGTCTGACTCACCCATTAAATCAAGGAATATGCATGTAGCTGTTGCGGGAAACATCGGGTCCGGTAAAACCACGTTAACAAGTTTATTATCTAAGCATTACGCCTGGGAAGCCCATTATGAAGATGTGGATGATAATCCCTATCTGAATGACTTCTACCAGGACATGCAGCGCTGGTCCTTTAACCTGCAGATCTATTTTGTCAACAGTCGTTTCAGCCAGATCGTTAAGATCCGTCAATCGGGGAAGAAGATTATCCAGGATCGTACCATTTATGAGGACGCCTTTATTTTCGCCCCCAATCTGCACAGCATGGGATTAATGAGTACCAGGGACTTTGAAAACTATTTTGCCCTGTTTAACCTGATGAGCTCCCTGATCGAACCTCCCGATCTGCTGATCTACCTGCGCGCCTCCATTCCCACCCTGGTGGAACAGATACAGCAAAGGGGAAGGAAGTATGAGAACAACATACGTCTGGACTACCTGAAACATCTGAACGAACGGTACGAAGCGTGGGTAGAGACCTACAACCTTGGTAAAATGCTGATTGTGAATGTGGACAACCTCAACTTTCGTGATAAACCGGAAGATCTGAGTTCTGTTATCGACGACATCAACGCACAGATCCACGGACTCTTTTAAAGTCAAGCTCAAGATTGTATTCTCACCGCTTAAAATTGTCCGAAATGACAATTTGTAGGCGCTTTCGCTCTACAATCTTTACACCTGTTAAAAGAGGCCTCCTCCAAAAAAATGAAGACAGAATTCTATTCAACTGCTGCTTCCTCCTTTGGGACGAAGACCACATCAACAATATTGGGATTATCATAGAAGGCATGCATCACCTTTTTCACATCATCTGTGGTGAGGCCTTTGACGATATCTTCATAGTTAGCCGGATCGTCAAAATTGATCCCAAAGAGGTAGTAGTTGTAAAGAGTTAAGAGATAATAGGCATTGTGCTCCTTATTCTCCTGCCTCTCTTTCAGGATGTTCTCCACTATTTTGGAAAGATCCTCTTCCGACGGGCCCTCACTGGCCAATTTCTCCAGTTCGGCATACACCTTCTCTTTCAGCTCTGTTGCCCTCGCGGGATCACAATCAAAGTTGATCTGCATGGTTGCTTTCTCTACAGGCCATTTGCGCATTGAGGCCCTGATCCTGACCCCGTAGGTTCCACCCTCTTCTTCCCTGATAGACTCCACATACCGGAGATCCAGAATACCCTCGATAACCCTCCCTACCATCATGTGATAAGGATCATAAGCCAACTCCTGGTTGATCACAATATTCACATTGGCCTTGGGAGTTGCCAGTGACATTGGGATGGTCTTCTCCACCTTCCCTTCAGGTTCATTGACTTTGCGATCGACCCAGGTCTCAGACCTGTCCAGGTCGCCAATAGAACCAATATACTTCTGAGCCAGCAGCTTCACCTCTTCCTGTTCCATATTACCAACGATGATAAACAAGAAATCACTGGCATCGGCAAACCTGTCGCGGTACACCGCTTCAATTCTTTCATAACTAATATCCTGGAGAAACTCCTGGTCCAGCACCCTGGTACGGGGATGATAATTGGTCATGATCAGGTTCAGGGAATCGCCCATCACCTTTTGCGGATTGTTGTTCATGTTCTCCACAAAGGCCATGTACCTGGCAATAATGGCATCATGCGCCTCTTTGTCGAATCTGGGTTGATTAAAATAGAGGTACACCAGCTGCATCATCGCCTCCATATCCTTGGGACTGGCCGTTCCGTTCAATCCTTCAGAAAGGTTTCTCAGGCTCAGCTGCAGAGAGACATTTTTACCGGTCAGCATCTTCTGAAGCCCCATGGCATCAAAATCACCCACACCATACATTTGGATCAGTGAAGTGAGCATATCTGTGGTGGGTACATCCTCATCTCCATAAAGAGAGCTACCTCCCTTGCTGTATGCCCTGATCTGGACCTGGTCCTTTTCATAATCTGCATGCCTGAAAATCACCCGGGCCCCATTCTCCAGGGTCCATTCCACAGCATCCAGTACCTCCAGCTTCTTCTCATCGACTACAGCAGCCGGAGCCGGTTCGCTGGAAATTAGCGATTCGGCCAGTGCTTCATCCTGGTAAGGCTCAATTTCAGCTGATGCTACCTGTTCCAGTATCGCCAGAGAAGCTGCCTCTGAGAGATGCTCCAGTCCCTCTCCTTCGGCTCCTTCGGGCCCCTGGACCACCAGCACCTGGTTTTTATCCGTGATCCACCTCGACAACCGCTGGCTAAAATCTGCCAGTGTAATGGTGGGAAGAATGGCCTGAACAGCCTGGTAGCCAAATTCTGTGGAAGGATAGGCATCCCCATCTAAGAAATTGTCAACATAGCTATTGATATGCTCCTCGTTGCTGATCTTATCCCGTTCCTTGTAATACTTCTCCCATTGGGCAAGGATCTCTGCTTTGGCACGATCCAGCTCCCCCTGAGTAAATCCATATCTTTTTGCCCGCTCCAGTTCAGTCATAAGGGCTGTAAAACCCTGCTCCTCCTGGTTGGGTTTGGGCATTGTGATGGCACTCAGGGCCTCATATCCCCTTTCGAAATCTCCATAATTGATCACCCCGATCACAAAAGGAGGATCACCCTTTTGAAGCAGCTCCTGGATCCGCTGCCCCATCATGGCATTGAAGAGGTTGTGGATATAGTGCTCCCTGTGTTCCATAAATGTTTCAGGACCATCATCAGATTTTCTGTGTCGGATCATGTAACGGATAATGGTCTGGTCGGCCTCCGCATCGGTCACCAGTCCATAGACCGGCTCATCATGGTCCGGAATTTCAAAAAAGGGCCTCTCTGGCGCATTTTCCACAGCCGGAATCTTTGAAAACAGATCGATCACCTTTTTTTCCATCTCTTCAGCATCGAAATCACCAGCCATGGCAATGGCCTGAAGATCGGTTCTGTACCACTGGTGATAAAAATCTCTGAGTGCATCATACTCAAAATTCTCAATCACATCCAGGTCACCTATAACATCCCTCTCAGCATACTTTGAATTTGGATAGAGATACTGCATGGAAGCAGAATACATCCTGAATTGTGCGGTTCTCCTGGTGCGCCACTCCTCCTTGATCACACCTCGTTCTGCATCGATCTCCTCCTCGGTAAGCAGCAGGTAGTTGGACCAGTCATTGAGGATCAGCAGGCAGCTATCGAGAATGCCGGGT
>JAGLTY010000112.1 GCA_023135025.1 Bacteroidales bacterium
TTTACCAGCGCAGTGCCGATATCTTCCTGGGAGTTCCCTTTAACATCGCCTCCTACTCTTTCCTGCTGATGATGATGGCACAGGCAACAGGGCTCAAACCCGGAGAATTCATCCATACCCTGGGTGATGCACATATCTACCAGAATCATCTGGAGCAAGCGAAGCTGCAGCTGACACGCGATCCGAGACCACTGCCCACCGTAAAACTGAACCCTGAGATCAAATCGGTTTTCGATTTCAGTTTTGACGATTTCACCATCGAAAATTATGATCCCCATCCCCATATAAAAGGGGCCATCTCTGTATGATATGGAAACAAAGATCCTGAAAAATATCTCCATCATCGTGGCCATTGCCGTAAACCGGGCCATTGGGAAAAATAACAGGTTGCTCTGGCATCTGTCGGACGACCTGAAGCGCTTTAAAAAACTGACCACCGGGCATACCCTGATCATGGGTCGCAACACCTTCCTTTCACTGCCCAATGGTGCCCTGCCCAACCGAAGGCATATTGTGATCTCTGACAAACCGGAGGAGTCGTTCAACGGATGTGAAATGGCTCGATCCATTGAGGAGGCGGTACAACTGGCAGGAACGGATGAGGAGTGTTTTGTGATCGGCGGAGGCATGGTGTATGCCCAGTTCCTCCCATTAGCTGGAAAACTCTACCTGACACAGGTTCATGAATCGTTTGAGGCTGATACATTTTTCCCCGAAATAGATTTTAGTCAGTGGAAAGCAGTTGTAACAGAGGAGGTGGAAGCAGGAGAGCGTAACCAGTATGCCCACACCTATACTGAATTTATCAGATCCTGAACACCTGCACACTACTCTTCCAGCTTTAATCCCTGACCGACGCTGTAGATGATCCCCCAGAGTGAGGTAAATGCGGTAATCAGGTAGAAGAGGAGACTCAGGGCAATGGAAAGATTCAAATCCAGTCCCAGCCACTGGGCCCCCAGCATAAATGTAAATTCCCTGGAACCGATTCCGCCAATAGTCAGTGGCAGCACTGCCACCATGGAGGAGATCAGGAAAACAAAGAGGTAGCCCTCCAGGTTACCCGGAACCTTCAGCGAGAGCAGGATCAGCAGTGCTGAGAGCAGCTGCAGCAGCTGAACCACCAGTGAGTGGAGATTGGTAATCCGGAATACCGGCAGCAGGTATGGAAAAAAACGCCTGAAAACCAGGTAGGTAATGGAGATGGAGAGCGGGATAAGCATCCATGTATACCAGGCATACGTTCCCATCCCCGGAATAAAACAGAAAAGTATCACCGCCATGCAGAAGAGCGCTACTACCCCGATAATCCGGTCCATCATTACCGCCCAGAATATCCGCCGGGTAGACACTTCATATTTCCTGTTCAACAGATAGATCTTGTACCCATCTCCCCCTATTCCACCAGGTAGAAAAAGGTTGTAGTACATCCCCAGCAGGTAGAGTTTCATATTGGTCCTCTCGGAGATATGAATGCCTATTGAACCCAGGTACCTGTTGAGCCTTACCGAGGAGATCATCTTGGAGAGCACAAAGAGAAGCAGGGCTCCGGCGAGGTAAAAAAAGTTCGACTGGCCAATGGTTCCAATGAGCTGTTGCAGATCAATCCTTGCAAACACATACCAGAGTGCGGCAACGGTGATCGCCAGTTTTATAAGGACTTTGACAAATGGTGGGAGTTTAATCTTCACTGATAATGGTTCGTTTCACCCTGTAGGGCTTTTTATGCTGGGATTCATAGTAGGTTCTCATCAATATCTCAGAAATGATCCCGATGGTAATGATCTGAATCCCGCCGAGGGTTAGCATTAATCCCAGCAGCAACAATGGTTTCCCCCATATATCGTTCCCCAGCAGTTTCAGAACCAAGCAGTAGAGGTCGATGATGGCGCCGGCACCAAATGTGATGATCCCCAGTGTACCGAAAAAATGGATGGGCCGGTTCTGGTACCTTTTAAAGAAGACGATCAGTAACAGGTCGCTTACCACCCGGAAGGTCCGACCCATTCCATACTTGGATTTACCAAATTTCCGTCTGTGGTGACGGACAGGGACCTGCTCCATATGGGCACCCTGGAGTACCGCCAGCACCGGGATAAAGCGGTGCAGCTCCCCGTAGAGCCCAAGGTTCTTGGCAATATCGCTCCTGAACACTCTTAATGCACACCCGTAATCCCTTAGCTTCACACCGGTTATCATGCGAATAAAGAAATTGGCAATTCTGCTGGGAACTCTCCTGGAGATAGCTGCATCCTTTCGGTTGATCCGTTCACCGGAGACCACATCGCAATCTTTTTCCTTCAGTGTATCAATCATCATTGGTACATCGGCCGGGTCGTTCTGCATATCGCCATCCATCAGCACGATCAACTCACCTCCGGCCTGATCGATCCCTGCCGACAGTGCCGAACTCTGACCATAATTGGTGGCCAGATCAATGGCAACCATGTTCTTATAATCCCCTGAGACCCTCAATATCTCGGTCCAGGTATCATCGCTGCTTCCGTCATTGACAAGGATCATCTCATACGGATATGGGGTGGGTTCCATGGCAGAACTGATCGCACGGCACAACGGTTCAATATTCTCCTTCTCGTTGAATACCGGAACCACAAAAGAGACTTTCTCCATCTACTTTACAGGGTTGTTTATGATCCCATAAAGTAACCAAATTTTGCTATATTTCCGATCACGTAACCGAGTGATTTATGAAGAAAAACAGAATCGCCATGATTGCCATTCTGGGCGCAGGATTGCTGATCCTGGTTGCACTTTTCGGCAGGGTGATTGTGAATCCCGACTCTTACCTTTTTTCCACTTCGGGAGATGCTGTAAAGAGCTACTATAACTTCAGCTATTACCTGAAGTACGATTCGGGGATAGGTCACGACGGAATCAACTATCCTTACGGGGATCATCTGCAATATATCAATTCTCATCCCCTCTACCTGCAGGTGATCAAAATTCTGGACAGATTCATCTACCCGCTGTCGGACCATGGCGTTGGCATCCTGAACCTGACCATGATTTTTTCACTGCTGTTTGCGATTCCATTTATCTATCTGGTGTTGAGGAAGTTTTCCCTCCCCCCCTGGTATGCAGCGGTGGTCTCCCTGATCATCCTCTTTCTGAGTCCCCAGGTGGACCGGCTCGGGGGACATTTCGAGATGGTCTATGCCTTTTTTATTCCACTGTTCTGGTACCTGTTGATTCGCTGGCATGAAGCATCCAGAAAGGGATGGTGGACCCTGCTGCTGCTGATAACAGCTCTGGTTGGAGGGTTCACCAGTGCCTACTATGCAGCGTTCCTGGCCATATTTCCCATGGCCATTTTCCTGGTCCAGCTCTGGAACAACCGAAAGGAGCTGAAGGGATATTTTCCAGAGGGTCTACATCTTTTAATGATTGCCATTCTGCCCCTGCTGATTGTGAAGGGGTTGGTGACCATCACCGACTGGGTGGATGACAGGCCCGATAATCCGTGGGGATTTTTCATCTTCCACTCTAATGTTTTCAGCATCTTCCTTCCTCCACGATCCATCCTCAGGGAGTTGACCAGCGGGATCGTCGATATAAGCTACAGGTGGGAAGGACGCGCCTATGTGGGATTGCCTGCCACGCTGCTGGCTCTCTCCTTTTTTATTACCATGCTGTTTCAACTGGCCGGCCGGAAACGCCCCCACTGGAAATCATATTTTCCCAACAAAACTCTGAATCTCTACCTGGCCGCTTCGGTTATTGTACTGCTCTTCTCCATGTGCATCCCCTTTAAATGGGGCCTCGGATTTCTAACAGAGCTGCTCCCCCTCCTGAAGCAGTTCAGATGCCTGGGCCGGTTCTCATGGATATTCTACTATGTATTCACTGTATTCACTGCCACCTATCTCTATTACCTCTACCGGATCGCCCGGAAAAAGGGATACCGCATCCAGGCGATGGCCCTCCTGCTGATCATACTCTCCTTCTGGGGACTGGAAGCCGCCTCCCGGGTGCAAAAGAGTACCAGCAGGATCTTTAATAAAAACGAGGTTCTCAGTACCAGTGGAATAGATATTGGTGCGCTTTTGGAGGAGTCCGGGAGAAGCAGTGATGATTTCCAGGGACTCTTTTTTCTACCCTTTGCCAATACCTGTGGCGATAAACTTCAGTTCGAAAGAGGACTGGGTGCATTTACAGAAGCGATGAGATGCAGCGATCAGACCGGGATCCCCCTTGTTCAGAGTTTCTCTCCCCGCATCTCCCTTTCCCAGGCCATGAGTTCTATTCAACTGCTGGCCGACAGCACCATCTATAAACAGCGTGTAAATGATATGAACCAGAAACCGCTTCTGCTGGTGGTTGCCCCCCAGGAGCTGAACCGGCAGGAGTTGGCCCTGCTGGATCGGGCAGAGGTTTTCTGGTCGGGCGAGAAATTCTTACTTGCTACTCTGCCGGTCCACGCCTTCAACAAAGGATTTGATTCGTGGATGCAGCTGGCAAATAGTCTGTCCGACAGCCTCAGTTGCACCGGAAAACTCTGCACCAATGTGAACCCGGAACAGCTGATCTATATGGATTTTGAGGAGTCCTCCTCTGACCTGGTATTTACCGGCAGTGGCGCCAAATATCTGAAAAAAGGGACTATGGAGCTGTTTAGCGATAACCTTTATGAACGCTGTTCCGATTCGGAATTAGAACTCTCATTCTGGCTCTATGTGGACCATAGAACAAACAATATGCCCACCCCTGAATTATGGCAATGGGATGAAAACAATAAGCTGATCCATAAGGAGAAACTGAATTCGCGCGAGGTGCATAATGTGGATGGCATGTGGGTTCGGATTGGTAAAAATGTAAATCCTGAACCAGGAATCAGATACCAGCTAACTATCAGGGGAAAACAGATCACCGTAGACGACCTTCTGCTGAAACCTGCCGGTGCCAGGGTAGTGGTCCGCCATGAAACTGGAGATCTTTTATTGGATAATTTTCGGGTTCCAGTTGCTACTGACCGTTGATTTTACTATTTTTTCAAACTCAAATTAAAACCTATACAACATGAAAAAGTATCTGTTTACCGCCATTGCCATTCTTTTTGTTCCTCTGTTCCTGCATGCGCAGGCCAATAAAATAGAGGGAACCTGGTACAACGACGACAAGACTTCAACCATTGAAATCACCAAGGGTACTGACGGGAAGTACCTGGGGAAAATCAACTGGTTAGATGAACCCAACGAAAATGGCAAACCAAAAATAGATGATGAAAATCCCGATCCCAAACTGGCCACACGGCCCATCATGGGTCTGGCTATTGTAAAAAACTTCGAATACGACTCCAAAAAGAAGAAGTGGGAAGAGGGCTCCATTTACGATCCCAAAAATGGCAAAACCTATGACTGCTATGCCTGGTTCAAGGATGGAAATTATAACAGCCTTTATCTCAAAGGGTATGTGGCCGGAATCAAAGCACTGGGTCGTAAAACCATCTGGACAAGAAAATAGGAGATCGCTCTTACGGGAGGTGCCCGGTTAATAACGTGCCAGAAACGTCCGGAAACGTACAGAGGTTTCCCGCAACCGTTCACTTTTCTAAATAACCCCAAAGGGTGAAAAATTTGTAACCAATTACAATGTAATTAGTTGCAAATTTTGGCACACATTATGATGTAAATAACCTGAAAACAAATCTTACGTCCTTTTACAATTCACTAACGGGTGATGAAGTAAAAATTTCTTTTTAGGTTTAAGTGGTTAGTAAAAAGGGGCCCCGCGGCCCCTTTTTCTTTTGCTCCCTTTCCGATCCTTTGCTAATGATGCAGCAGATATGCGATGGCCACATACTCGGCCAGCGCAATGCCCTTGGCGGCATCACTGTTTTTGAAGTAACTCTTCATCAAAGGGGCATCGGCAATCCCTCTTGGCCCGTGCTCAATCTCCCAGATCATTCCGGTGAATTCAAGATGGTCCTCGATCTGGAACCGGGCTACAGGATCTTTAACCAGCTCATCCAGCAAGGCGGCATACTGCCTTGCCTCCAGAACGAATGCTTTGCCCTCTCCATGTTCGAGCATCGCCTCTCTACCTGCATTTTTATTGTCCTTTGACTTTACCTCCTCGATTGAGGCTCCGGGCTGACCCACAAATGCGATCATCCCCTCCTGCAGACCAGTAACCATCACCTGGAGGTCACGGGCCTGATTGTGTATCCTGGTAATGGCTGCCTGCTGATCCATGTGGACACTGTCGCCAGCCATCTCCAGCAGTTTGGCGGTGCGCTCCTGCGCCATCTCGATCCGCTGCTCATTGTTCAACGCTTCCTCCATGTAGAGATCAAGAAAATCCTTCGACATATTGATATTGCTGAACAACATCACGCAGGCAATCCCCACCAGCAACATAACGATATAGGGCAGTTTTACCTTTTCGCTGCCGCTCCGCTGGAAAGCATTAACCACATAGAGGGGCACAAAGCCTATAAGCAGGAAGCCGATACTGGAATATATCAGCCAACCGGCTCCCGGCCAGTGCATGATCTTAAAGGCTGCCCCTGCCAGCAACAGGGCCAGAGTCAGGTAGCCCACAATGGCATAGACCGGGTTCTTCTTCTCAGACTGCTCCCTGTAACTGGTGGTAAAATAGAGTGGCAGGAAGACCAGCACAATCAGTACCAGTCCCACTGTAATCATAATGCCGGCACCCGGCCAGTGCATCCTCTTAAAAAACGATCCAAGAATGGTCAGAATCGCTGATGTTAATCCGAACAGGTATGTGAAATTTTTCATGCGTTGAAATTTTTTATCAAGATTAAGCATTGTCTGATGCTGGATCTCCGGGAGCCGATTCTCCCCGATGGAGTCGAGTATCTGGCCATAGGAAGATTCAAAGTCTTTTCCTCCATCCATCTGTTCCTCCACCATGCAGCAGACATGGTCCAGCAGGTCATCAATCAGCCGCTCGTAGGTCAGTCCACGACTAACCAGATCGGTTTTGATGCGTTCATAATTGTCATCAATAACAGCGGTAATCATTTCAGGCAGGGTCCGGTTTT
>JAGLTY010000113.1 GCA_023135025.1 Bacteroidales bacterium
AATTTGGCAGTATAGCTCCCCTTTGCACTGGCATCGATAACCGATGATTCGGTCATGGTGGTATTGTTCAGGGTATTGATCAGTGAATCCTTAAACCCTGTATGGGTGAGCCCCTCCCTGAATATGTTGTTTGAAGAGATGTTCATATCCCCGTCTAGGATCAGGTTGTGCTGTTCATTGAATTGATGCCTTATCCCCAGGTTGAGTTTGTGTGGTGTGATTCTCTCCTCTTCATCCACCTGCCCCTGCTGAAGGTAGGAACCTTCCTGCAGGAAGTTCTCTGTGGTGGTGGTCTGTTCCAGATTTTTATTTGTGGAACTGGTCAGGTAGCTAAGGAAATAGCGGTTGGTCCCCCTGGCATTGTAGCTGAGATTCACTCCACCTGCCAATGACCTGTTCTCTCCTTCAATAGTCCCCCCCCATTTCTTGCTATGATCATCCGTGTATCCAAATTCATTGATGTTGTTGGCCATACCCAGCAGGGCGCTCTGGAGTTTCTCGGAGAAGCGATAGACCTTTCCTCCGGCACTGTAATGAGCACCGGTTCCGACCCCGGCTTCCACATCTCCAAAGTACCCTCTCTTATGGTCCTCATTCAGCATCAGGTTGATGGTCCTCTCCCGAACCCCATCGTCGATCCCGCTGAATTCCGACTCATCCGATTTCTTGTCATACACCTGTACCTTCGTTATGGCATCGGCCGGCAGGTTCCTGGTGGCAACCTTGGGGTCCTTACCAAAGAACTCCTTACCTTCCACCAGCACGTTGACCACATCCTCACCCAGGGCCTTCATGTTCCCCGCTTCATCCACTTCGATACCGGGGATCTGCTTCAGCAGGTCCTCTACCACTGCGTGACTCTTGGTGGTGAAGGCGTTAGAATTGAACTCCACTGTATCACTTCTGAAGGTGATGGGAACATACTCTTCGATGATGGTTACCTCCTCAAGGGCGCTGGGCTGCATCACCACATCGCCCAGCTCCTCACCAATGGAGGAGGGGATGGAGATATTCTCATAAAGGGTCTCCATGCCCACAAAGGAGTACTGCAACAGGTATTCTCCCTCTCTGATACTCTTTATCCTGAACTTCCCCTGGTTGTCGGTTACACCAAAATAGCTCAGGATGGAATCTGCGGGTTGTAACAGTGCCACCGTGGCATAGCCCAGGGGTTCTCCCTTTTCATCGGTGACCCTGCCTGTCAAAGAGTGTTGGGCAAAGGCAGTTCCCGCCAGGGCCAGCACCCAGATCATAAGAGCCAGTCGTTTATTAATATTTGATATGATCACGCTATTTATGCCTGTAATTCATATCGGCCGGACCATTTTTCTTAAACTCTTCCACTTTCTCTTCCACAATCCTCTCAAATGCTTCCGGGGAGGTTCTCTTTCCCGCATCGGGTTTGACCAGTATATCCGGCAACGGGGGTGTCAAATCGATGGAGGTGGCCATCAGGATGGTCTCTCCCAGTCTCTCCACAGCCAGCACAATGCCGGGTAATCCATAATACTCTGCCGGTCCTGCAGGCACCGGTAGCTCAGGGGCAAACCATGCGGTTACAGTATCTCCCTCCATCTTCATGGTGGCTTTCATACAGACATACTCCCCGATTTTCTTCCTGCTGGGATCCAATTTCCAGCCCCTGTTTTCCAGGGTGGATTCAACCAGGAATTCCCGGGTCATAAACTCCAGTAGTGCGGTCCTGCTCTCTGTGTTGAAATCGATGAATATCTGCTTCAGTGAAGGCTTTGGAGGCTTTCCGTAACTGGCCATAAACATTGCCATCTGCTGGGTATCGGAGATCGCCTCCTTCTCTATTGTCGATTCATCATAGAGCGATGCTTCGGCAGTAAAGTAGAGCACATTTTCAAATTCCCCCTCTGTGGGCAGGGTTTTTGCGTATGCATCCCACTCATCGTTGCCTGTGGGATCGAAGGTATAGGTGGTGGTTCGCTGGTACACAATAGTTCCTGCCAGCAGGTCTTGGGCGGAGAGCCCGGGTAGTGCCAGCGAACCAATGAGTATAACAGCCATTAATCGGGTAACTGTAGCCCTTATGAGAGATGCTTTTTTCATTTTTAGAATCATGCTTTGTTCATGTATTTTGGTTGTTTTGAAGAACCTGGCGGAACGGACAAAAAAAGGGTTGAACCGGGAATCTGTTGGTTAAAGCTTATATAAGCAGAACTGAGGGATTAGTGCTCACGGGATTCAATCCACTTCTTCGCGTTTACAAAGGCCTCCAGCCAGGGGGTGGCCTCATCCTGCCTGCGATCCTCCGGGTAGTAGCCACACTGCCACGGTTGGTAGGCCCGCTCCATGTGGGGCATCATGGCCAGGTGACGGCCGTTGGATGAACAGAGGGCTGCCACATCATAATCGGATCCGTTGGGATTGGCCGGGTAGGTGGAGCGGCTGTATTTTGCTGCAATGTGGTACTTCTCTTCCGGTTTGGGCAGAACAAATTTCCCTTCACCATGTGCCACCCAGACCCCCAGGTTCATCTCCTCCAGCGAACCCAGCATTACGGAGCTGTTCTTCTGAACCTTCACAGCCAGGAAAGCCGATTCGAATTTCCCTGATTCATTGTGTGCCATGGCCGGGGACTGATCGTGTTCCGGGACCACCAGGTCCAGTTCGATCATCAGCTGACATCCATTGCAGATCCCAAGGCTGAGGGTATCCTCCCTGGCATAGAAATTCTCCAGGGCCTTTCGTGCCTTATCGTTGTATTTGAATGCCCCGGCCCAGCCTTTAGCCGAACCGAGCACATCGGAGTTGGAGAATCCACCCACAAAGACGATCATCTGTACTTCCTCCAGGGTCTCCCTTCCGGCAATCAGGTCGGTCATATGCACATCCTTCACATCAAAACCGGCCAGGTAGAGGGCGTGTGCCATTTCGCGATCGCCGTTGACCCCTTTCTCCCTGATGATGGCCGCTCTGAACCCGCTGTTGGTGCGCCTGTGCGGATCAACACCCAGGCTTTGAAAGGTGCCCTTGAAATCTCCTGAATTGAGATCCAGTGGGTGTTTTTTGTAATTATTGTAACGCTCCTCAGCCAGCTTTTTGCCCGACTGCTTCCTGTCGAGCAGGTAGGAGGTTCGGAACCAGATGTCGCGGTAATTATCAATCTCCAGGTTGAGGTTCTCCTCTTTGGTACGCAGTGCCATTTCACGCCCTTCAATGGGACGTCCAATCAGATGATGCAGGATCCCCTCCTTCTCAAGCAGGGCTGTGACTATATGGGGATTGTTTACCTGGATCACCACGGCAGGCTTTTCACTGAATAGCACAGGAACGGTCTCGCCCGGAATACCTGAGATATCCACCTCTATGCCACCGGTGGTGTTGGGATAACACATCTCCATTAGTGTGGTAACCAGTCCACCGGCCGACACATCGTGACCGGCCATGATGAGCCCCTCTTCAATCAGGTTCTGAAGCAGGTTAAATATCTTTACAAAGTAGGCGGGATCGGTTACGGTGGGTGATGCGGCGCCCAGTCTGTTTTTATATTGTGCGAAAGAGCTGCCTCCCAGCTTGAACTCATCCTTTGCCAGGTCGATATAGATCAACCTGCTCTCTGGATCGGGTTGAAGGACCGGCTCCGCGATTTTACGGATATCGATCACCTCACCGGCCGCAGAGATAATCACAGTGCCAGGGGCATAGACCACATGGTCGTCGTATTTCTGGGTCATGGAGAGGGAGTCCTTCCCGGTGGGGATATTGATGCCCAGTGCTATGGCGAAGTCGCTGGCAGCCTTGGCAGCGTGGTAGAGCCTGGCATCCTCGCCCTCGTTTTTGCAGGGCCACATCCAGTTGGCAGAGAGGGAGATGCTTCGGATACGGTCGGGCATGGGTGCCCAGACAATATTGGTCAGCGCCTCTGCAATGGAGAGCACACTTCCAGCCTTTTCGTCCACCATGGCAGCCACCGGTGCATGGCCTATGGAGGTGGCATATCCTTTCCGGCCCTGGTAGTCCAGTGCCACGGCCCCCAGGTTATTTAACGGCAGCTGCAGTTCACCTGCACACTGTTGGCGGGCAATTTTCCCGGTTACTGAACGGTCCACTTTGTTGGTTAGCCAGTCCTTACAGGCCACAGCTTCCAGTTGCATCACACCCTCCAGGTCGAGGGCGATATTGTTAACTTTATAAGGAATCCTTTTGTAACGGGTATTCAGGGTACGATCGTCCATCACAGTACGTGGCGGCTTTCCGAACATATCCACCAGCTCCAGGTCCATGGGCTTTTCACCGGTTTTTTCGCTCTCAAATACAAAACGGTGATCGTTGGTGATCTCCCCGATGATGTAGATGGGGGCCCGTTCACGGTTGGCGATGCGTACCAGTTCATCCACATCTTTGGCTTTAATGACCAGCCCCATACGCTCCTGCGATTCGTTGCCGATAATCTCCTTGGCCGAGAGGGTTGGATCACCCACCGGCAGTTCGTCCAGGTTGATCTTTCCACCTGTCTCCTCCACCAGTTCGGAGAGACAGTTGAGGTGTCCGCCGGCCCCATGGTCATGGATACTTACAATTGTATTTTTCCCCGATTCAGCCAGGGCACGTATGGCATTGTAAGCCCTTTTCTGCATTTCGGGATTGGCACGTTGTACTGCGTTAAGTTCAATGGCATTCTCAAACTCACCGGTATCGACCGATGAGACGGCACCTCCACCCATGCCGATCCGGTAGTTATCACCGCCCAGCAGCACCACTACATCCCCTTTTTCGGGTCTGTCTTTCTGGGCATCCTGGCTGTTTCCAAAGCCGATTCCACCGGCCAGCATGATCACCTTATCAAAACCGAACTTTTTTCCACGCTCCTCATGTTCGAAGGTGAGCAGGCTGCCGCATATAAGCGGCTGTCCGAATTTGTTGCCAAAATCGCTGGCCCCGTTGGAGGCCTTGATCAGTATCTCTTCCGGGGTCTGGTATAGCCAGGGCCGCTCGGGCATGACTCCCTCCAGGCTGCGTCCCTTTTCCAGCCGTGGGTAGGAGGTCATATAGACAGCGGTTCCTGCCATGGGGATGGCCCCCTTACCGCCTGCGATCCGGTCGCGGATCTCACCACCGGTACCGGTGGCCGCCCCGTTAAAGGGTTCCACAGTGGTGGGGAAGTTATGGGTCTCCGCCTTTAGAGAGAGTACCGATTCAATATCTGTTACCCTGAAATAGTCCGATTTGTCGTGGGAGGCGGGGGCAAACTGTTCAATGGCCGGTCCGGCTGCAAAGGAGCAGTTGTCCTTGTAGGCTGAGACAATATGGTTGGGGTTGGTGGCAGTGGTTTTTTTAATCAACTGGAAAAGCGACGACTCCTTCTCCTCGCCATCGATAATAAAGGTGCCGTTGAATATTTTGTGCCTGCAGTGTTCCGAGTTGACCTGGGAGAATCCAAAGACCTCGCTGTCGGTCAGCTTTCTGTCAATCCTTTTACTGACCCCCTCCAGATACTCAATCTCATCGGGATTCAGGGCCAGCCCCTCCTGCTGGTTATAAGCCGTAATATCGGTAATTTCCAAAACAGGTTCGGGTGAGCGGTCAATGGTAAAGAGCTGCTGGTCCAAACCATCATAGAGGAGTTGCAACATGGGGTCAAAAGAGGCCTCTTTGCCTTTAACCACGAAAAACTCCTCGATCCGCCTGAGCCCTTCAACTCCCATATTCTGGGTAATCTCCACGGCATTGGTGCTCCAGGGGGTGATCATCTCTTTTCGCGGTCCCACAAACCATCCATCCACCCGGTTTTTGGTGAGGCAGGATGCGTTGCCAAACAGCCATTCCAGTTTCCCGGTTGTTTGCGGATCGAGTTCGCTATCTATCTCAAGTGCAATGATTTTATTGTTGAGGAGCTGGAAGAAATAGATCATAAAATGCGGTGTTTCAATGGTTGCTAAAAAAGATGACACAAAGATAATTGGATTCTTCGATTAAGACCCCGCAGAAGATGGGAATGCATGAAGAGTTTTTTAACATTGAACAGAATTCAATATATTTAACCTGAACTAAACTACCATACTTATGATCCAGAAGAACTTTATCAAGTTATACGAGGAGAGTTTTGCCCACAATTTTGATCTGCCGGCTCTTTCAGATTACACCGGCGATATCAGTTATACCTATGGTGAAATGGCCATCCAGATTGTCCGTTTGCACCTGCTCTATGAGGCTGCAGGGGTGAAGAAGGGGGATAAAATTGCAGTGTTTGGCAAGAACTCCTCCAACTGGTGTATTGGATTCATGAGTGTGATTACCTACGGGGCAGTATCTGTTCCGGTGCTGCCCGATTTCAAACCGGCTGATGCCCAGACAATTATCAATCACTCCGATTCGGTAATGCTCCTGGTAGATAACCAGACCATGGAGGGTTTGTCAGAATCGGCGATGAAAGGGGTGAAGAATATTCTCTCGCTGGACGATTTTGGTATTCTTTCCGCCAAACCTGATGCTGCTATGAAGAAGGCCCATGAGGAGCTTGATGGACTGTTTGAAAAGAAATTTCCAGGTGGTTTCAGTAAGGAGCAGATCAAATTTGCCGAAGTAGACAACAGCGAGGTGGTGGAGATTAACTACACCTCCGGTACCACCGGATTCAGTAAAGGGGTGGTACTATCGGCCAACAGCCTGGCCGGGAATGTGGATTTTGCCATGCGCTCTATTGAGCTTAACCCGGGAGAGAAGATGCTGGCACTGCTGCCGCTGGCGCACTGCTATGGTTGCGCCTTTGATTATCTTTTCCCCATGGCGGTGGGGGTACATGTGACCATCCTGGGTAAACTGCCGGCCACACCGGTAATTATCAAGGCTTTTTCTGAAATAAGGCCCCACCTGATCCTCTTTGTACCCATCTTCTTTGAAAAAATCTACAAGAAAAAGCTAATGCCCATCTTGCAGAAGGGATCCATGAAAGTTCTGACCAAAATTCCGGGAGTGAAGGGGCTGATTTATGGAAAGATGCGGAAGTCGCTGATCGAGACCTTCGG
>JAGLTY010000114.1 GCA_023135025.1 Bacteroidales bacterium
AAAGAACATGCATGGCACACATTGAAGTTCCTCGCAGCAAGCTGCGAGGAACTGTGCTCTGCGAAGCGAAGCGGAGCTCGACGCAGTCAATGCGCGAGCGGGATTCAACCCTCCTCATCCTGTTCCACAAGCCTGTAATCGAGTTGCCTCCGGGAGAGGTTGGCATTCATCACCTCAATCTTTACCTCATCACCAATCTCAAATTTCCTTCCCGATTGTCGGCCCACAATCATATACTCCTCCTCATTAAACTCATAAAAATCATCCGCAATGCTCTTGATGGATACCATCCCTTCGCACTTGTTCTCCACGATCTCCACATAGATCCCCCAATCGGTAAGTCCTGAAACCACTCCATCGAACACCTTTCCTACCTTATCCTGCATGAACTCCACCTGTTTGTATTTGGTGGACGCCCTTTCGGCCTCTATTGCTTTGCGTTCCATTTCGGAAGCGTGCTGGCACCGCTTTTCATAGGTCTCGGCATTCTTCGAAGCGCCATGCTTCAGGTAGTGGGCCAGTAAACGGTGCACCATCAGATCAGGATAACGCCTGATGGGCGAAGTAAAATGGGCATAATCCTTAAAGGCCAGACCATAATGACCGATGTTATTGGTGGAATAACGTGCCTTGGCCATGGAGCGGAGCGCCATCATCTCCACCACATTTTGCTCCTTTTTCCCTTGCACCTGATCCAGCAGATTGTTCAATGCGGTGGAAAGGCGTCGGCCCGACTGCTGGGGATTCATTGTATGACCAAACTTGCCGATAAACCGGACAAAAGAGTCCATTTTCTCGGGGTCGGGCCGATCGTGAATACGGTAAACAAAGGTTTTCCCTACCTGTTTGTTCTTTGGTTGTCCTTTGGATTCGGCCGGACTCACCTCCTTTTCATACTTTCCTCCCCTGCTGGCATAGGCAGCTACCTTTTTATTGGCCAGCAGCATAAACTCTTCTATGAGCCAGTTGGCCTCTTTCTGTACCTTGAAGTAGACTCCGGTTGGGGTACCGTCCTCAGCCAGGTGGAACTTGACCTCCTCTCGTTCGAAATTCACCGAACCATTTTGAAACCTTTTCTCCTTCAATACTTTAGAGATATCATAGAGTTTTAACACCTCCGCCTTCATATCCCCTTCGCCGGTTTCGATGATCTTCTGGGCCTCCTCATAGTTGAACCGTCTGGCTGAATGAATTACGGTGCGACCAAACCACTCATCCAGCACTTCACCCTTTTCATTCATCTTGAATACAGCCGAGAAGGTGAGCTTATCTTCGTTGGGACGAAGCGAACATACCCCGTTGGAGAGCTTCTCGGGAAGCATGGGAACGACACGGTCGACCAGGTATATCGAGGTTGCCCGGTCGTAAGCTTCATCGTCGAGAATAGTTTTGGTTTTCACATAATGCGATACATCGGCAATATGTATTCCCACCTCCCACAATCCACCCTCCAGGGGTTGCAGAGATAGTGCATCATCGAAATCCTTGGCATCAGCAGGATCAATGGTAAAGGTGGGCACCTTCCGGAAGTCCCTTCTGTTTTTAATCTCTTCAGCTGTGATTCCATCGGGAATCTTTTCGGCATACGCCTCCACCTCTTTGGAAAATTTAATAGGCAGTTCAAATTCGGCCAGGATGGAGTGCATCTCTGTATCATTCTCGCCGGGATAACCCAGGATATCCACTATCTCTCCAAATGGGTTTTTCACCTTTTCGGGCCAGTCGATAATGCGGGCTATGGCTTTCTGTCCATGCTTCACACCCTTCAGCTTCTCCAGTGGAATAAAAATATCAAAAGGCATTTTGCGGCTGTCGGGAAGCAGAAAGGCATAGTTACGCGAGATCTCCACGGTCCCCACAAAGGTTTCCCGGGCCCTCTCCAGAATCTCCACCACCTCACCCTCGGACCGGGTATGCTGCTTGCGTGCCGGATAGATAAATACTTTAACCAGGTCACCATCCAGGGCATTCTTCAGGTTGTTCCGGGCAATAAACACATCGTCGTCTGAATTTTCTGACACCAGGAACGCATATCCATGCTGGGTCATATCGAGCGTCCCGGTCTTATACCCGGCTCTGCTCAACAGGCGATACCTCCCCGGCTCCAGCTGCTCCAGCTGTTTCTTTTCCACCAGTTCGTCCAGGGTTCTGTTAACAATGGCCCTGCGCTGTTTATCGGTAATGAAAAGGAGTTTCGAAATCTGCTTATAATTATAGATCTGTTTGGGGTTTCTTCCAAACACCCCCATGATCAACGCGCTGGCCTGTTCGCGCGAAAATTTATCTTTACTGAGCCTTTTGCTCTTTCCCATAACATCTCTATTTCCGGTACGAGTTAAATTTACTAATTTTGTTTCCATCATCCGGATTATCCATCAATAGTTATGACCAACAATCTATTTGTTTACAATACCCTGACCAGGAAGAAGGAGCGCTTTGAACCCATCAACCCCCCGTTTGTTGGTCTCTATGCCTGTGGTCCCACCGTTTACGGTGACGCCCATCTGGGTCATGCACGTCAGGCCATCACTTTTGATGTGCTCTACAGGTATCTTCAGCACCTCGACTATAAGGTGAGGTATGTGCGCAATATAACCGATGTGGGGCACCTGGTAGATGACTCAGATGATGGAGAGGATAAAATTCTGAAGAAGGCGCGCCTCGAATCGCTTGAGCCCATGGAGGTGGTACAGCACTATATGAATCGCTACCATCAGAATATGGAATCGCTCAATGTGCTCCCTCCCAGCATTGAGCCCAGGGCAAGCGGACATATCATTGAGCAGCAGGAGCTTATCAGGAAGATCATGGAGGCTGGCTACGCCTATGAGGTCAATGGATCGGTATACTTTGATGTAATTGCTTACAATAACAACCATCCCTATGGTCAGCTCTCCGGCAGAAAGATTGAGGATCTTCTCTCCAACACACGGACGCTGGACGGACAATCTGAAAAGAAAAACGGACTCGATTTTGCGCTGTGGAAAAAAGCCGGTCCCTCCCATATCATGCGGTGGCCCTCAAAATGGAGTGAAGGTTATCCTGGCTGGCACCTGGAGTGCTCGGCCATGAGCACCAAGTACCTGGGCATGCAGTTCGATATCCATGGCGGGGGTATGGACCTGCTCTTTCCTCATCACGAATGTGAAATTGCACAGAATGTGGCAGGCTATGGTCAGCCATCCGTACGCTACTGGATGCACAACAATATGATCACCATCAATGGTCAGAAAATGGGCCGCTCGCTGGGCAACTTCATCACCCTGGATCAACTCTTTGAGGGCAACCATAAGATACTGGAACAGGCCTATGGGCCCATGGTTATCCGTTTCTTTATCCTGCAGGCCCACTACCGCAGCACCCTCGATTTTTCCAACGAAGCGATGCAAGCCTCCGAAAAAGGGTTGATGCGCCTGATGAACTCTATTGCAAAACTGAAAAGTATTCAACCATCGAACTCCAGCTCAATAGATGTCGATGCACTTGCGGAGCGTTGTAAAAAAGCCATGGAGGATGATATGAATACCGCCAAACTGGTGGGTCACCTGTTAGGTGGTATTACACAGATCAATAACCTGGCGGAAGGGAGGGAAACCATTTCTGAGAAAGAGCTGGAAAAACTAATAAACCTCTACCACTCGTGGGTCTTTTCCGTGCTGGGATTGGAGCTGCCATCGGCGTCGGAAAAAGCAAATGAGATTACCGGCAACCTGATTGAGATAATCCTGCAGTTAAGAAGCGATGCAAAGTTAAGTCGTAATTTTAAAACAGCAGATCGCATCCGGAACGAGCTGACCAAGCTGGGTATCACGGTGAAGGACCGGAAAGATGGGGCCGACTGGGAAATTAATTAGTGGTATGAAACTTTACCACTCACACTCCATCACCGTTGGCTCTCTCCTCCTGGGAGGCGATAACCCCGTCAGGATCCAATCCATGACCAATACCGATACCAATGATGTAGAAGCATCGGTGGATCAGTGCATCCGGATGATTGAAGCGGGGGCAGAGCTGATCAGGCTCACCACCCAGGGAAAACGGGAGTTGGAGAACCTGAAAAAGATTCGAAGGAAACTACAAGCGGCAGGATACCGGGTACCTGTGGTTGCCGATATCCATTTTAAGCCGGAATTGGCCCTGGAGGCTGCCGGGGTTACCGATAAGATCAGAATAAATCCCGGAAACTACCTGAAAGGCCGAACCATAGATCTCCTGCTTCCAAAACTGCTTAAAAAATGCAGGGAGCGGGGAACGGCCATTCGTATCGGGGTAAACCACGGCTCACTGGACGAATCCATTCTGAACCGGTATGGAGACACCCCCCAGGGGATGGTACAATCGGCCATGCAATTCTTACGTATCTGTAAAGCGGAATCATTTGATAAAGTGGTTGTCTCCATGAAGTCAAGCAACCCAAGAGTGATGGTACAATCGGTCCGCCTGCTGGCACACCAGATGAGCCTGGAGGGGATGACTTATCCGCTGCACCTGGGGGTCACCGAAGCGGGCGATGGTCCTGAAGGTCGTATCAAATCTGTCGTAGGGATGGCCCCCCTGCTTTTGGAAGGAATGGGCGATACCATCAGGGTTTCACTTACCGAACCCCCGGAATTGGAGTTGCCGGTAGCTTCGCAATTAGTTGCTTTTTTTCCAAAACCGGAAAAGCTGCCTTACCATCCCTTTCAGGGATTGGCCTGGGATCCTTTCAATTATTCGCGAAGAAAATCGCTGCTTCTGTCCGGAGTGGGGAATGGAACCAGGGTGAAAATAGTCAGCCATGAACCACCCGATCCTGACGCCGATCTGAAACCTGGCCATCTGAATGGATTCACAGTCCGGTTCGAAGAGTGGGAGAAAGAGACTCAATTGCTGGACGGAGGTGAGAAAATGTTGCTTATTGAAAAAGGCAAAAACAGCATCCAGGAGGTCAAGGCCCGGCTGGACCGGTTCTGCTCCATCAACAAAAATGCACCTATTCTGTTCAAAACCCTTTCAGATACAATAGAAGTCGACATATTTCAGATTCAGTTGGCTGGAGAGCTGGGCGCACTCCTGGTAGATGGTACAGTGGATGGTGTGTGGGTGGAAAATCCTCAAATGACCCACTCCATGATTAACGATATTGTTCTCAATATCCTGCAGGCAGCAAGGGCGCGGATCACCAAAACTGAATACATTGCCTGCCCCTCATGTGGGCGCACTCATTTTGATATCCTTACCCGGTTGAAGGAGATCCGTGGTGCCACCTCCCATCTTACCACATTGAAGATCGGGGTAATGGGCTGTATTGTCAACGGTCCCGGTGAAATGGCCGATGCTGACTATGGATATGTAGGTGCGGGTCCCGGCCGGGTTAGCATCTATAAGGGCAAAGAGGCCAGGCTCCGGAACATTCCTGAAAAAGAGGCGCTCGAAGCCCTGATCAACCTGGTGAAAAAAGAGGGCGACTGGATCGATCCGTGATCGCGGTTTACCCGTTCCATTAAGCTTTATTCATGGAGAAGATAAAGGTGGACCCTTCATTCACCCGGCTCCTGACCGTGATGGTCTGGTTGTGCGCCTGAATGATATGTTTCACAATAGAGAGTCCTAGTCCGGTTCCTCCCGATTCACGCGACCGGCTCATGTCGACCCGGTAAAATCGTTCAAAGATCCGGGGCAGGTTCTTCTCTTCTATCCCAATGCCATTATCACTGATATTCACCAGGATATAATCTCCGGTATCGGTAAAACCAATGGTGGTTTTCCCCCCCTCCTTCCCATATTTAACAGAGTTCCCGATCAGATTACTGAATACCTCCACAATCCTTTTCCTGTCGGCTTTTACCCTGATGGCTCTGTTATAACTCTTGTCAAACACAACTTTTATTTTTTTCTGGTTGGCTGGCATCTCCAGATACTCAATGACCTCCTCCACAACCTTCACCAGGTTAAAGACCTCCAGCTTCAGTTTAAACTCGCCCGATTCAAGTCGGGCAATTGAATCCAGGTCCTCCACAATGTTGATCATCCTGTTGGTGCTCCTTTCAGCCCTTTTCAGGTATAATGTATTGATACTGTTATCCTCCATGCCGCCGTCAAGCAAGGTCAGAATATAACCCTGAATGTTGAATATGGGGGTTTTTAGTTCGTGAGAAACATTGCCCAGAAAATCCTTCCGGTACCTCTCCAGCTTTCTTAGTTTCCGTATCTCTTCGCTATGGTTGTCGGCCCATACCTTCACCTCCTTGTTCAAATCATCGATCACATCCCCACTGTCGATTTTATCCCTAATCGACTTCTGCGACATGGTATAGCTTTGAATGGTCTTAATTATCGGATCGATTTTGGTCTCCACAAAGCGGATAAAATACCAACGGACAATAAGAAACGTCCCCACCATCCCCACCAATCCCACCACCAGGTAATCGATAATGGTGTGTTTGAACCCGACTATCTCATTAACCATCAGAGCCAGCGCCACAAACAGAACCACCATCACGGTGATCAGCAATGAATATGTTTTCGCACTTTTCATTTCTGAACTTTTTTACCACCTGTAAAACGGGGTTTCCACATGGAAGAAAAAACCATGCTCCCCATACCGGTTTATAACATAATCGATCCTGAAAACCTGATCGTAATAGGTTACTAGATCGATTCCCGCACCGGCAGAAAACTGCCATGTATTGACCATGGTATTGGTTGGTCCGGGAAAATCACTGTTAACGAAACCTGCATCAGCAAACACGTTGAAATATACAGCATAATAAATCTTGTTAAACTGTTCCATCCTGATAAAAGGGATGGTGTAGGTGCTCGGTTTCACCAGCTGGATCTTCAGATTATATTTGGAGATTACATAATCTGATCCATCGATCACATATGGTTCGTAACCGCTGAGATACTCATGGTAGCCCAATGCCTTGTTCAGAAAATGGGGCATGATCTTTTCGGAAGAGTACCTCCCTTTTGTAACATTATAAAAATAGAGCCGGTTGACGATTTTCT
>JAGLTY010000115.1 GCA_023135025.1 Bacteroidales bacterium
TTCAGATCGGATGTGACTTCAAAATCACGT
The DNA here is from genome assembly GCA_023135025.1 of Bacteroidales bacterium. Taxonomy (GTDB): domain Bacteria; phylum Bacteroidota; class Bacteroidia; order Bacteroidales. The sequence continues at coordinate 31 of JAGLTY010000115.1, forward strand.
ACCAGTTCAAATCCCGAGAGTGCCTTTTCGGTCCTTTCGATCAGGGCATCCAGCGCCTCCTGGCTCTCCTCCTCCAGGTCGATCAGAAGGGCAGTTACCCCATTGTCGAGCGATTTGATATAGCCGGGAATTCCTGCATCGTTCTCCACCGAACGGAGTGCCTCACGGTCCATGATCTCGATGGCAGACAACTTTGCTTTCCTCAACAGCGGAACAGCATTGCAGGCCGATTCCAGGTTCTTAAAAAAGATCAGTGAGGAGGCCCTGAAAGGTTTGACAGGGATGGTGGTAAAGGTGGCCTCCGAGACAAATCCGAGGGTCCCTTCCGATCCCACCATCAGGTGGAGGATGATATCCACCGGGTCGCTATAATCGAGAAATGAGTTCATCCCATATCCCGTGGTATTTTTGATGCTGTACTTTTTCCTGATCTTTTCAACTAACAGGGGTTTGGAACGGATCTCATCTTTGATCCGTCTGATGGTCGAAACCAGTTCTGCCCTGGTTTTCAGAAATGCTTTACAGCTCTCCTGGCTGGCTGTATCCAGCAATGTTCCATCGGCTAAGACTATCCGGGCAGATTGAATGGTGGCATAGCTGTTGGCATGGATTCCACAACTCATCCCGCTGGCATTATTGGCGATGATTCCGCCCACCATGGCCGAGTTGATGGAGGCAGGATCGGGCCCAAATTTCATCCTGGTGGGTGCCAGGAGCTGGTTCAGCCTGGTACCGGTGATGCCCGGCTCTGCTTTTATCAGGCGGCCCTCTTCAAGGATCTGATATCCACTCCAGTGATCGCCCCTGGCCTGAAGCAGCACTGAATCGGAGATGGCCTGTCCCGAAAGGCTTGTTCCGGCAGCACGGAAGGTGACCGGGGTGCCTGATTCATGGAGGATTCTCAACGCATCAATAACCTGTTTTTCCTGTTGTGGTTTAAGTACAATCTTTGGTATCTTGCGGTAACAACCTGCATCGGCCGCAGTTGCAATCAGGGTCAGATCATCAGTGTGAACCTGCTCTTTGCCAATGGCGCCGGATAGTTTTTTTTGAAGGGAAGTCATCAGAGTGAAGGCATCTATAACTTGTATGACGTATGATACTTTGTAAAGTTAAATATTATCTTTGTAATTCAAATTTTGGCACTATGAAACGGTACCTGACTCACCGGAACCTGGCATGTTTCTCCCTCCTGTTTTTCCTATTTCAGGTAACTCATTCACAGGTAAAAACAGGCATTGAAGTAATTGCTGAAAGGGAGTTTGATCTGCTTCAGGGAAAAAGAGTCGGACTGGTAACCAACCCCACCGGTGTGGATGGATCGCTTCGCTCCACCATCGATATCCTGCACGCCCATGTGAACCTGACTGTCCTGTTTGGCCCCGAACATGGAGTACGTGGTAATTTCTCGGCCGGCGATCATGTGGGGGACCAGGTGGATGCCCAAACCGGCATACCTGTATACTCGTTATATGGAAAGAGCAGAAAACCCAGCAGGGAGGCGTTTGAGAATGTGGATGTGATTGTATACGATATCCAGGATATCGGGGTGCGCTCCTACACTTATATCAGCACCATGGGGCTGGTGATGGAAGCTGCTGCGGAGATGGACAAGGAGGTGGTTATACTCGATCGACCCAATCCGCTGGGAGGAGTCAGGGTGGAGGGACCGCTGGTGGAGGATGGTTTTTACTCTTTTGTGAGCCAGTATAGCATCCCCTATGTTTACGGGTTGACCTGCGGTGAGCTGGCGTTGATGCTGAATGGAGAGGCGATGCTGGAGGGTGGCAAACAGTGTAATCTCCAGGTGGTGCCCATGGAGGGATGGCACCGGGAGATGGCCTTTGGAGCAACCGGACTGCCCTGGGTGCCGACTTCACCCCATATTCCTGATTACCACACTGCATACTTCTATCCTGCCACAGGGATCATTGGAGAACTGGATCCCAATATGATAGGGATCGGGTATACACTTCCGTTCCAGGTGCTGGTTACCGAAAATATCGATGCAGCACAACTGGCCAGTGCCATGAATGCCCTGCAGATTGATGGAGTTCAGTTTCGCCCCATCTGGTTCAAACCCTATTATATGGCCAAAAAGGGAACGCCACTCCAGGGGGTGCAGATTCATCTGACCGATCCTTTGAGGGCACCGCTTACAACCATACAATTCTGGTTCCTGCAGGAGGCCCGCAGGCTCGATCCGACCTTTGATCCATTTAAGGGAAAAGAGGACCGGTACAGGATGTTCGATATGGTTTGCGGATCGGATCACCTGCGCACCTCAATGATGACCAATTTTGATTTCAGTGAGTTGCTGGAGTTCTGGAACCGGGATGCAGACCGGTTCAGGGAGCACTCCGTTAAATACTATCTCTATAAATAGGATCACAGATGCAAAGATTTCTGAATTGCAGTGCCCTGCTTTTGCTGAATACACTTTTCCTTACCTGGCTTCCCGCCCAGGAGCCTGCAGTTACGACCGATTCAATGGCGTTGGCCCTGGTGCGACAGAATGCCGATTCGCTGCTGAATAGTGAGTGGTTTGTGGGAGTTACGGGTTACCAGAAAAAGGATTCCACTACCATTTCGTCGGTGGTGTTCCTGAAGAAACCAAACAGGATCAGGGTGTATGCCGATAAACAGCTGGCCTATGCCCCGTTCAGGGAGGCCACCATTGATACGCTTCTCTCTCTAATTGGATCGGACCTGGAGGAACCTTATAATAAACACAGAATTGAACTCTTTTCGGGCAGAGAGAATATCCGAACCCTGGTGCCCAATTACTACCGCAGTTCCGCCAGGACGGTGGACAAGAGACGGTCCACCGGAAAGTTGAAGCGAAAATCACCTCCGCTGGTCAGAAATCTCTCCAAACCATACCTGACCGGTTCAGCACTCTATAACATCAATATTGCATTGTGGCACAGCCACGGATGGTATTACGAATCCAAATTGAACAGGTGGGAGTGGCAGAGAGCCAGAATCTTTCAAACAGTGGAAGATATCTATCCGCTTTCGTACACCATGCCATTCCTTGTCCCCATGCTGGAAAATGCCGGTGCCAATGTTTTTGTTCCGCGTGAACGCGACTGGCAGGTGAATGAAGTTGTTGTGGATAACAATGGCAGCTCCGGGAGGAGCCTCTTTGTTGCCCCGGAGTATTTGAAGGAGAGTGAATCAGGCAGCGGTTTTGCCTTAGGAAATCCGCCCTATGTGGATGAAAACCCATTCAGGCTCGGATCTTATCAGACCATGATATCTGACCGGAAAGCGACCGGTTCCATCCAGTGGATCCCGGAGATTCCTGAAACCGGCGAATATGCCGTCTATATCTCCTTTCAGGCCTCTTCCGAAAACGTAAATGATGCTCTTTACAGGGTGCACCATATGGGTGGAGTAACTGAGTTTACCATCAACCAGCAGATGGGTGGAGGTACCTGGGTCTACCTGGGAAAATTTAGTTTCACCAAAGGGATCGATACGGAGAGTGGCAGGGTGGTATTGAGTAACCGGGGCGCCAGGCGTGGAAAGATGATTACAGCCGATGCAGTCAAATTTGGAGGGGGAGTGGGGAACATTGCCAGGAACGGATTTACCAGTCAGCGTCCCCGCTACCAGGAGTGTGCCCGATACTACCTGCAGTATGCCGGCATGCCCGATACCCTGGTCTGGAAACTGAACGATTCCAACGACTATAACGACGATTATCAATCACGGGGCGAATGGGTCAACTACCTGGTGGGAGCTCCATCGGGTCCCACTGCCAATCGCAAGGCCAAAGGACTGGGTATCCCGGTGGACCTCTCTTTTGCCTTTCATACCGATGCTGGGATCACTAACAATGATACTGTGATTGGTACACTGGGAATCTACAGCACCACTTACGATCGGGGTTATTTTCCGGGGGGATTGTCCAAATTGGCTTCCCGCGATCTCACCGATATTGTGCAGTCGCAGATCGTGGAAGATCTGAGGGCATCATTCGATCCGGCATGGACCCGGCGGGGAATGTGGGACAGGGGGTACAGTGAGGCATTCCGCCCCAATGTGCCCACCATGTTGCTGGAACTCTTCTCTCACCAGAACTTTATCGATATGCGTTTTGGCCAGGAACCTATGTTCCGGTTTCATGTGAGCCGTGCCATCTATAAAGGAATGTTGAAATTCCTGGATACCCAGTACGGCACCGGTTATATTGTACAACCACTTCCGGTGGACCATCTTCAAACCGGAATTGACCAGGAAGGGAATATTGAATTGCGCTGGAAACCGGTAAGCGATCCGCTGGAACCCACGGCAGAAGCCGAAAGCTACATGGTCTATACCCGTATCAACGGGGGTGGATTTGATAACGGTACCCCGGTGGCCACCACCCGGTATGTGAAGGATAACCTTCAGCCCGATTCTATCTACTCCTTTAAGGTAACGGCGGTGAACGGGGGTGGTGAAAGCTTCCCTTCGGAGGTGCTCTCTGTCTGCACTGCAGGCGATTCAAAAGGAACCGTGGCCATTATCAATGCCTTTGACCGTACCAGCGGTCCGGCCTGGTTCAATGATGAGCGGTATGCCGGATTTATGAATATGGTGGATCAGGGAGTCCCCTATGGTGTGGACCTTCATACGGTGGGGGATCAGTACGACTATCTCAAGGATTCTCCCTGGCTGGATGATGATTCGCCCGGACATGGTGCCTCCTATGCCGACCTGGAAGCAGTCGTGATTCCCGGAAACAGTTTTGATTTCAGTTATATGCACGGACTCTCCATTCGCAATGCAGGATACTCTTTCGTCTCGGTCAGCGATGAATCGGTCATAGACGATTCGCTGGAGCTTTCCTCTTACTGCCTGGTGGATTACCTGGCCGGGGAGGAGAGGTCTACCTATATGCCAAAAAATGATTCGGTCTGTCACTACCAGGTGTGGCCCGACAGCATGTTGAATGTGTTGGAGGACTATTTGCAGGGTGGGGGAAGGCTTTTTGTTACCGGGGCGCATATCGCTTCCGATAGCCATTTTCAACAGCAGGATTCAATGGTGGGTTCACTGCTGAAATTCAAATGGAGAACCAGCAATGCATCCCGCCTGGGTCAGTTTTACAGTATGGACCCTGAATTTGCAGGGATGTCTGATCAGTTCAGGTTCAATACGGTCACCGATCCCTTTCTCTATAGAGTGGAGGGTGCTGATGCCCTGGAGCCTGTCGATTCCACTGCCATCACCCTGCTGAGGTATGCGGAGAACAATATGAGTGCGGGGGTGGCCTTCAGGGGTGAGTATGGTGTTGTTGCAATGGGATTCCCCTTTGAGTCCATCGTGGACCTGGAGATGAGAGATATCATTATGAAAAAGACATTAACCTATCTATTGGAACAGAAAGATGATGAATAAGATCAATTGTTTTATTTCGTACAGTACTCCCGGAGTGTGGGATGAGACCCTGCTGGAACTCAATGCCAGCAGCCTTGTAAACAGGGTCTACCTTTTTGGAAGGGAGCAGCCTGGAGCAGTTGCAGAGGGGTGTGGATTTATTAAGACCGATGGCAGGATCAGTACCGATACCATCAGGAAGATCGCTGATTACTCCAATGGCGCAGGTTATGCCATGGTGATTACCAGTGAATCGAAGATTCGTTTTGGACTGCTGGCCCTGGAGCGGTTTATGGAGGTTGCCTCCGGGACCGGTGTGGGAATGGTCTATTCCGACTATTTTGATATGGTGGATGGGAAGCTCTCCGGTCACCCCGTGATCGATTACCAGGTGGGAAGTCTCAGGGATGATTTCAAATTTGGACCGGTGCTTTTTTTCAATAGCGCTGCCTTGATGAATGCGGCAGGAGCGATCAGGGAGTCGCTTGAGTTTGCCGGAATGTACCAGTTGCGCCTGAAGGTGAGCCAGGAAGGAGTACCTGTCAGGATCCCTGAATACCTCTATGCCGTTGAGCCCGTCGACACCAGGATTTCAGGGAAAAAGATGTTTGACTACGTCGATCCGAAAAACAGGGAGGTGCAGGTAGAGATGGAAAAGGCTGTGACTCTGCATCTGAAGGAGATCGGAGGATACCTGGAGCCTCAGTTCGATTCCATCAGCTTTGATGAGGGTGAGTTTCCGGTGGAAGCATCTGTGATTATCCCCGTACTGAACCGGGAGAAGACTGTGGCCGATGCCATTGAATCGGTGATGCTCCAGGAGACCGGTTTTGATTTTAACCTGATCCTGGTGGACAACCACTCCACCGACAGGACCACCTCCATTGTAAAGGAGCTGGCAGAAAAATATACCAACCTGATCCATGTGATCCCGGAGCGCCGCGATCTGGGAATCGGGGGGTGCTGGAACGTGGGGGTCCACCATCCGCAGTGTGGTAAGTTTGCCGTTCAGCTCGATAGCGACGACCTCTATAAAGAGAAGGATACCCTGAAGCAAATTGTTGCGGCTTTTTATGAGCAGCAGTGTGCCATGGTGGTGGGTGCTTACCAGATGACCAACTTTGAACTGGAGGAGATTCCACCGGGAGTGGTCGATCATAAAGAGTGGAGCCCGGAAAATGGAAGGAACAATGCCTTGCGCATCAATGGTCTGGGTGCACCCAGGGCATTTTATACCCCTGTACTGAGAAAGATCAATGTTCCCAATGTGAGCTATGGCGAAGATTATGGGGTGGGACTGGCCATCAGCAGGCGCTACCAGATCGGGAGGATCTACAATCCTCTCTATCTCTGCCGCCGATGGGAGGACAATTCAGATGCTTCGCTCACTGTTGAAGCGCAAAACAGGCATAACACTTACAAGGATCGCCTGAGGAGCTTCGAGCTCAATGCGAGGATCAAACTGAACCGAGAGAGAGGATGACCTTACAGGAGAGAGCAGATGTCCTGTTTGAGGATCAGAAAACCAGCTGGCCCCTGTTGGGAGCCAACTGGGAGAAGCTCGACGGGGCGCAGTTAA
>JAGLTY010000116.1 GCA_023135025.1 Bacteroidales bacterium
GGGAGTGGCCGGGAAAACCACTTTGATACCCGGAATATGTGCTACCAGCGACGACCAGTCCTGCGAATGTTGTGCACCATATTTAGATCCTACAGAGACCCTGAGTACCACCGGCATCTTAATGAGATTTCCACTCATGGCCTGCCATTTGGGCAGCTGGTTAAAGACCTCATCGCCCGATCGCCCCAGGAAATCGCAATACATGATCTCCGGGATAACCCTTCCGCCGCACATGCCATAACCAATGGCTGTTCCCACAATGGCACCCTCTGATATGGGTGAGTTAAAGAGACGGTTATAGGGCAGCGCCTCGGTGAGTCCCCGGTAGACAGCAAAGGCCCCACCCCAATCACGGTTCTCCTCCCCGTATGCCACCAGCGTCGGGTCCTTATAAAAACGGTCAGCGATGGCTTCAAAGAGCCCATCCCTGAACTGGTACTGTTTCATGGATGAATGGGGTTTACCCTCTTTATCAAATGCATACCGCTCTTTTCGGGCGATCTGTTTGACCCTCGGGTTCTCCTCCATGGGGTGGTTCACTTCGGGTGTGCCCTCCTCCATGCGGTCGACCGACTTGTTGGAGAACATCATCTCCCCGATCAATCCGGGACTGGAGACCAGATCCATTCGTGGCGATACCTGGTCATCTATAGAGAGTTTGAAGGCACCCATGATCAGTTCATCGGTCTCCGCCTTGATCTGCTCCAGGGCTGCCTGATCGGCCACGCCTGCATCCAACAGCTCTTTACCAAAGGAGAGAATGGAATCGACTGATTCCCATGCTTCAACCTCCTCCTTCGACCGATAGGAAGAGGAGTCGGATGGAGAGTGTCCGCTGAAACGGTAGGTAAGTACATCCAGGAAGACCGGACCTTTTTTCTCTTCAATAATCTTCATTTTCCGTTCATAGGCATCAATCACCGCCAGGGGATTATATCCATCCACACGCTCTGTGTGCATTTTCTCCGCATTCAGTGCGGCCCCAACCCTGGCGGCAATTGAGTAACCCATGGTCTCCCCGCAGGTCTGTCCCCCCATACCATACTGGTTGTTCATGATATTGAATATAATGGGCAGTCCCCCCTTCATATCGCCTTCCCACAGCTCGCGGAACTGATCCATGGCTGCAAAGGTCATCCCTTCCCATACCGGACCACATCCCAGCGAAGCATCGCCAATGTTGGCCACAACAATACCAGACTTCCGGTTCACCTTCTTATAGAGTGCTGCCCCTACAGCAATATCGCCCGAACCACCCACAATGGCGTTGTTGGGATAGATACCGAAGGGGGTGAAAAAAGCGTGCATAGAACCGCCCAATCCCTTATTAAAACCGGTCTCTCGTGCAAATATTTCAGCCAGTGTCCCGTAAATCAGGAACTTAAGCGCCAGCGACTTTATATCACCTTTGTGTCCTTTTTCAACGATGGACAGGATTCGGCCATCAAAGAAATTCTTCATGATCCCGTGCAGAGTATCATCATCCAGCTTCTGGATGGCCGAGAGTCCTTTGGCCAGGATCTCACCATGGGAGCGGTGCGAACCGAAAATATAGTCGTTGATATCCAGCCTGTAGGCCATGCCCACAGCCGCAGCTTCCTGTCCGATGGAGAGGTGGGCCGGACCCGGATGGGAATGGGGTATCCCTTTATACTCATCTGTGGTTTTGATCAGGTTAAGCATGGTTTCAAACTCCCTGATAATAAGCATATCCCTGTAAATACGGGTCAGGTCATCCTTCGAAAACTGCGTTAACTCCTCTTTAACCGATCTGTTGTAACTATTGACGGGAATGGAACCCAGTTCCAGGGTTTGAGACTTTCTGACGTCTGTCGGGTTGATATATTGATTCTTTGGCATGGGGAAAGGTTATTGTGTTTTTGGTTATTAAAGTAGGTTGGTTGAGAGTTGCTCTATCTGGTTCTTGATTTCGGCAAGGAACAGTGTGGCCGGTCCTCCATCCAGCGCCCTGTGGTCATAGGTAAGGGACAATCCCATGAAAGGTTGGAAACCAAATGTTCCATCGGTCAACGTAGCTGGTCGCTGAATGATTGTATTCACACCCAGGATACCCACCTGGGGCAGGTTGATCACCGGGGTAAACATCTCTACCCCATAGTTACCCAGGTTCGAAACGGTAAATGTGGCTGTTTCAGGAACAATCAGGTCGGGAGAGATACTTCCCTTTTTGGAGCTGTCCGCTATCTCTTTCAGGTGGACCGAGAGTTCGGGAAGTGTAAAACGGTCGGCATTCAGCAGCGTTGGAACCATCAATCCGCGATCTGTATCCACGGCCAGTCCCAGGTTCACCTGGTCGTACATACGGATATTTTCACCAAGGAGATGTGCATTGGCCCCTCGGTGCAGCAACAGGCTTTGTATCAGCGCGTAACACACCATATCATTAAGGGTGATATTGTAGGGATATCCACCTTCCTGTCTTACTTTAACCTGGCGGCGCAACTGCAACATGCCTGTAACATTGGCACTGAGGTGGTGGGTTAGCTGGGCCGAATTCTGCAACGAACGGTGCATGGCACCTGCAATGATTTTTCGTACGTTACTAAGCGGGAGATCTGAGAATGATCCCGTTCCTTCGATTAAACCGCCTGCTTCTGGAACCTGAGATGGTTTCAGCAAATCAGCGGTCTTATATTTTCCACAGTCCGGTTTGTCGCAAGGAACAGTCAGTCCCTCTGCCTCCTTTTTCTTTTGTGCCAGGGGGGTGAGTCGTTTACCCTCTCTGATCGCTTCAATAATATCCCGCTCAATGATTCGTCCACCGGGACCGGTTCCCTGTACAGCTTCCAGAACCACCCGCTTCTCCTGTGCCAGCTTTCGGGCCCTGGGAGAGATGGAGGAGCTATTACTACCTGTCTGAGTGGCTGAAACAGTTTCAGTAGATGGGGGTTCATCCGTTTTCCTGACTACCTCAGATTCAGAAGTAATCTCTGCCGCTTCAACTGAACCACCGGCCGGACGAAACGCTTCAATATCCTCTCCTTCTGCCCCGATCACTGCCACATTCAGCAATACAGGCACCTCATCACCCTCCTCATAGAAACGGGCCAGCAAAATCCCATTCTCCGGTGCCTCCTCCTCGAAAGCGGCTTTATCTGTCTCATAGGCAAAGAGCAGATCCCCCCTGGATACTTTGTCTCCTACCGATTTATACCATTCGGTCAGAATGCAACTTTCTACCGATTGTCCCTGCCTTGGCATAATTACAGCATTGGCCATTTTTTATCTCCTTATTAACTATTAGCAACTATTCATCAATCACCCTACTTGTCTATACAAGTACAAATATAATAGCTTTTTCCCGAATATGAAAAGAATTTCATATCAACGTATCAAAATAATCCTATATTATTGTTATAATGGTATTTACACAATCGTTCTCAACTCCTGTTTTGAAAATATTTTTCATTTACATATATTTACAACTATATTTGCTGATATTTACAAATCAAGGTTGCCCAGATGATGGCAGTTAAAGAAGCTCCCTCCTACCGGAAACTCTATGAAAAGCTGAGGAAGCTGATGGAGGATGGTACCTATAAAAGAGGGGATCTGCTCCCCTCCGAAAATGAGCTGTGTGCCGCCCACCACCTCACCCGTCCCACGGTACGGAAGGCACTGGATATGCTGGTAAACGACGGATTTATCCTCCGGCACCAGGGAAAAGGCTCCATTGTGCAGGGTCAGCCAAAGGGGATTGGAATTCTCTCTTTGACCGGAACCACCTCTGCCATTGGAGAGGATATCCTGACCACCAGGATCATTGTCAAACCAAGGATCATCAGCTGGGAGCAGGCCTTCGGTTTCGAAATCAGCGAAAAGGAGAAGAGTATGGGTTGCATCTACCTGGAACGGGTAAGACTGATCAATGACCAGCCTGTTTTCTACGATATCACCATGATCCCCAACCTGAACCTGCCCCGGTTTACCTCCCGGACATTTGAAAACCGCTCACTGTTTAAGATTCTGCGGAAACATTACCAGGTAGAGGTAAAGGGCGGGGAGCAAAAGATCCAGGCCATTACGGCCGACGAGAGGATCCAGAAGCATTTTGGCGTGAAAAAGAACCATCCCATCCTTCGGGTCGACCGGAAACTGGAGACCAACCGACTGGGCTTCTCCTTCTTCAGCCAGATCTACTGTAACACAAGCGACTACAGCCTGACCGGCCGGTTCTAGAGCACAGGCAGTTCCCAGGGAGCCCTGTAACTGGCCTTTGTAAGTTTTTTCAATCCACTGGTACTGTTCTCTGTATCTACTACAGTTCCCGAACCTTGATGTTCCTGAACTTCACCGACATATGCACACCACCATGCAGCTGCAATCCAATGGGGCCTTCATCCACAAGAGCAATGCCTGTATAGTCCACCATGGGTTCCCCGTTCAGTATGGTCTGGATACGTTTTCCTGTGACGATTACTTTCAGGTGGTTCCACTCACCGATCTTGTGAATATCAACCACCTTGTCGGTCTGACCCGGATAACTACCCAGCTCATCTTTGGGTGCATAGATACACGCTGTCATATCCTTTTGAAGCGACCTGGAGATCCCGATCTGGACCTGGTGGGTTAATCCACGGATAAAGATCCCGGTATCGTAATCATCTGTAAGGGTGATATACTCCAACTCCAGCTCGAAATCGCGAAATGAAGTGGTAGTCCAGATAATCGATCCCTCTTTTTCCGGATTCTCTCCCAACAACTCTCCACCCACCGCTTTCCAGTCTGGTGCCTGCTCTACAGGATCGCACTCCCACCCCTCCAGGCTCTTGCCGTCAAACAGGCTCACCGAAGGTTCACATCCGGCTGCCACTAATCCAATCACCAGCAGCCATGCCAGCTTATGTAATTTTTTCATTTTTTTTTCATTTTAGGTTTTTGAATTTCGAATTTTGACTGTTATACCACATGTGGGATGACATACGGATGCCTGTATTTCCTGGTCAACAGCATATTGGCCTCCTGGTTGTCAATGAACTTCTCAAACTCCCCGTTGAACTCAAGGGTCTCCCCCACCCTGTAGGCGATGTTGCCCAGGTGTGCCAGACAGGTGGACATGTGACCCACCAGAATGTCACAATTCAGGTCGGCCGGATCGCCTGAACGAACTGCATCAATAAAGTTGACAAAATGTCCCCCGCTACTGGGCGCAGCCCGGAAAGTCTTGTCACCCCCAACTGCAGCACCTTCTGCCTCCATGCCCGTTCCTGCAAACGGCTCCTCTTCGCGCTCTCTGTAAGCTTTCCAGTTGGATCCGTTCACTTCGAGCCAGCCATTGGTCCCGTAAAAGATGTTCCCGATCTTAATCCTGGTATTGGACTCGCTGTTGGTAAAGCGGCCGCGGGTTTCAAATTCCAGGATCTTCCCGTCCTCGTATTCAAATATGGAAGTCTGGGTATTGGGGGTCTCCTGAGAACAATCGTGGGGCGAGATCCCAAAAATACCGCCCATGGACTGCACCTTCACAGGATGCACCTTCTTACCAAGTCCCCAGCGTGCCACATCGAACTGGTGGGGACCCTGGTTACCGGTATCGCCGTTGCCTGTGTTCCAGTGCCAGTGCCAGTTGTAGTGTCCCCTCTTTTCGTTGTATGGCCTGTAGGAACAGGGACCCAGCCACATGTCGTAATCGAGTGTGGCAGGAGCTTTGCTGTCGGGCGAAATGCCAAATGAATCCCTGGGTTTGAAGCAGGTGCCCCTGGCCATGTACACATCACCAATACCACCGTCATTCAGAAATTGCATGGCCTGCATCACGTTGCTGATGGAGCGGTTCTGGAAACCTACCTGGACCACCCGGTTGTACTTCCTGGCTGCCTCCACCATTTTACGACCTTCCCATATGTTGTGGGAACTGGGCTTCTCCACATAGACATGCTTCCCGGCCTGGCAGGCCCAGATGGTTCCGAGTGCGTGCCAGTGGTTGGGTGTAGCCATGGCTACTGCGTCGATTTCCGGATCCTCGAATACCTTCCGCATGTCCTGTACCGCATCGGGCTTTTTGCCTTTCTGGTTTTCGGCCACCAACTCCCTGGATGGCTCATGGAATTGAGTATCCACGTCGCAGACGGTCTTTACAAACACATCGTCGTCATACATCTCAGAGAAACTGTTCATTAAATCTTTTCCACGGCCCCTGAGACCAATAACTCCCATGTTAATACGGTCATTGGCACCCGGAATTCTGCCGTAGGATTTGGCCGACATGGCAGTCAATCCCACCGAAATACCAGCGGTTCCAATGGCAGTTTTCTTGATAAAAGTTCTTCTGTTTTCCATAGTTTTTAATTTGTCAGATAGAGCAGTAATAAAAGCTCCTTCAATATAGTATAATTAATGCAAAACAATCAATTGGACTATGTTCAATCTGCTCCGCTATTGGCACAAACATCTCATCAAATTGGCTATATTTAAGCTCAACTCTGCCCTATGCACAACATCATGCTGTTGCGATCCGAAAACTATCTTCTTGCTCTGATCACGCTGTTTATTCTGAATGGCTGTACCGACAGGCAGCCAGATTCTCTTTCCGGATCGAAGCCAAACATTGTATTTATCCTGGCCGATGACCTGGGATGGGCCGATCTGCCTGTGTATGGTAACAGATTCAATGAAGCTCCACGCCTGTCACAAATGGCAGATGAAGGGATCCGGTTTACTGATGCCTATGCAGCCTGTCCGGTTTGCTCCCCCACCAGGGCCAGCATCATGAGCGGACAATATCCGGCCAGGGTGGGAATCATCGATTTCATTACCGGACACTGGCGGCCCTTCGAGGAGGTGATCGTACCTAAGAACAGGCAACAGTACCTGCCCCTGGAAATATTTACCATGGCAGAAGCCATGAAAGATGCCGGATACACCACCGGTTATTTCGGGAAATGGCACCTGGGAGGTGGAGAATATCTCCCCGAAAATCAGGGATTCGACAAGGCAAATGT
>JAGLTY010000117.1 GCA_023135025.1 Bacteroidales bacterium
AATCCATTTCCTTTAGGTGATGGAGGATGTCAAGTAGCAATGGTGGGCATTCTGACAATAAAGGCATCAGCTTCCTCCTGTACCAGCAGCGGATCATCTGAAAACCAGGTAATCTGTTTTCTCAGGTTTTCAAGTCCGGTCCCCGGCGAGGGTTCGGAAACCACCCTTCGCTGCAGGTTGTTCTTTACAATCACATGCCCGTTCCCCGTGGAGGTGATCCCGATAACCAGCGGATGTTCTGTGGAAATTTCATTGTGCTTGATGGCATTCTCAACCAGCATCTGCAGTGAGAGGGGAATGACCAACCTGTTCCGGTCCAGCTCCAGGTTGTTTTCTACCTGCAGGTTATTCCCGAACCGGATCTTCTGAAGGAAAATATAGTCCTCCAGGAATTTCAGCTCATCTTTCAGGGGAACCAGCTCGTTTTCGCGCTGCTCCAGTACGTAGCGGTAAACATCCGATAGCTTGTGCACAAACTGTGTAGCTCTTTCAGTGTCGGTGTTGATCAGTGTGGCCAGCGAACTGAGACTGTTAAAGAGAAAGTGGGGCCTGACCTGGTCCTTCAGTGACTGGTATTGCAGTGCCAGGTGGGCCCTTTTCAGCTCCTCCTGCTGGATGGCGGCCTCTTTCCAGTTCTTAAAGAAGAGCATAGCATTTCCCAGCAGCAGTGAGAGGAACAAAAATATGTAGACCACTTTCAGGCTTGGAATTATATATTCCATCACCGACCTGAAGCTAAGGCCCTCGGTCAGCTTGATCCAGATGGAGAAGCCCATAAAGATGATCAATCCTGAAAAGAGGGTCATGGCAACTACCTGGTAGACTACCCTTTTGATGGGCGATTTCAGCCAGGGGATTCGCCTCTCCAGGATCATGGTGATCCATATCATCCCCTTCCAGGCGGGATAACCAAGAGCCACAGAGAATATGCAGTTACTAAGTACCGTCTCTACCGACCACAATTCCCGCGGGATGGTGAATATGGCTATCATGTTCCCGATCAGCACCAGGATCAGCAGATCCCTGAGCAGGATCAGGATGACTTTGTATACCTTTTTTCGGTTCATCAGGCGGATTTCAAGGGTTACACAAGATACTTATTTGATCTGAATTATTGCAGCTTCTCCAGTTCGGCACGGGTGGCCTCTTCTCCCCAGTTGGGCCAGAGAGGATCCTCGTTTGTGAACGCTTCAAATTTGATCAGGGCCTCTTCCAGGATCGGTCGGGCCACATCGGCTCCACCACCCATTGAAGGAGGCAGGTTCAGTTTGTTCACTCCTTCCAGGAAATAGATCCTTGGGTTTTCCGGGTTCAGGGTTTTGGCTCTCTGCAGCGATCCGAACATCTTCTCTATGTATATCATGCCCCTCCCCATGGGATCGACCATGATCCTGGAGGGGTAGAGGAATGCCTGCAACACATGGAGCTCCGACTCTTCGGGTTCAAGCTCCAGCGCCTGGTCGAGCAACTCCAGCGCTTGGTCGAGCAGCTCCTGGGCCCGGTCAAGCACCAGATCTTTCCTGCCCCCGTCGTTCTCATCGAAACTCATAACGATAAGCGAATAGGAGGCATAATAGTAGGGCATCCACCGGCTCTTCTCAGCTTTGGCGATGCGTTCAAACCGGTTGGCACTCTCTATGAGTTCGCCCGGTTCCGATGCCTGATCCATCTTCTCAATAGTACTCAGCATGGCGGTAGTGTAACGCTCTTCCTGTCCCCATACACAGATGGAGAAAAGGCCAATAGTCAAAATCAACAGGTTGGTTTTCATTGGTTCTGTTTTTAAAGTGAAAGCATAAACATAAGTATGGCCTGGGTGCCGGTGGTGGGCACGATGGCCTGTGAGGGATACCTCCCCCTCTCGTCGGGAACTGCGGCATATTGGTAGCCATATACATTGTTAAATCCCAGCAGATTGGTGATGTTGAGGTGGATGATGAAATCTCTGTTGAACAGAGTGGTCACATAGGTAAGGTTCAGGCTGATGTCGTGGTATGGTTTTGTTCTCCCATCCATGAAACCGGGAGTGTTCATATCGTTGTAGGGTCTGCCGCTGGCAAAAGAGTAGGTGACACCACCAAAGGTTCTCAGTCGTTCAAAGAAGCGCTTGTATACTACCGAAAGATTGTGGGCCGATGCAAAAGAGGGGACTGTACTTTCCGGATAATCCTGGTAATCTCTGGAGGTGTTCAGAAAACTGTATGAGATCCAGTAATCGGAACTCCGCAGGCTCTCACTATCACGCCAGAAGAGGTCGATGCCGCGGGCCGTTCCGTGACCATTGTTGCTATAGTCTGCTGCAACCGGACTGTACAGTGAGGTATATTTTACCAATTGGTCGTACTGTTTAAGATAGCCCTCTACCCTGAAGGTTCTTTGCTGCTTCCGGTACTGGAAATTGAAAATATAGTGGTCGGCTCGTTCATGAGAAAGTGCAGGTGCAAACTGAAGGTACTCATTCTCCGGTTTTTGCCTGTATTTTCCCCAGGCAAAGGAGACCTGGCTGTAGGTACCTGTTTTGTATGCTGCGGATACTCTTGGCAAGAAGCCCGGTTCCTGGAGAAATGAGGAGTGTTCTGCCCTGATCCCGGCACGGAGAGCCAGATTTTTTGATAACTTCCACTCTGTCTCCAGGAAAAGGGATGGTTGAATGTCGTTCAATTCCATACGGATGGTGCTGTCGGTAGTGACCGATTGACTGTACAACCCCCTGTTGATATCCCCACCGAACCGGGTCTTTAACTTTTTGGATGTCAGGTGTGTGAATGTTAATTTCAAAGAAGTCCCGTTGTTCAACGTAGTTACCGGAATACCGGCATAGTTGATCTTTTCGCTGTCGCGACTGAAAGCAACACCTGTCCGGATCAGCCACTTCTCAGACAGTTGATCCGAATAACTGCTGTTGGCATAAAGGTTGAGATCGGTCATCTGCATATCATCCATGGTGCCTGCCTCGAAATTGTCATAGTTCATTTGCATCGTCATGGAGTTGAAGGAGCAAAATGATTTCAGCAGTCCGTTCTCCCCAATCTGTTGCCTGAACATCATCATTCCATCTCCCAGAACAGGATCTTTGATCCAGTCCACATTTTGTTTGAACAGCCGGTTCTGAAGGGCACTATTGGCATACAACCCGGTCACAGCCAGCGAGCTCTTCTCCCAGCGTTTTGCCCAGGAGGCATTGGCCCCCACAGTCATCACGGCCACACTGGCCTTGTCCTCTGTCTCCAGTCCGTTGGTGGTCAGGTCCACAATGGAAGAGAGGGCGTGACCGTATTCGGCCGAGTAGCCCCCGGTGCTGAATAGGGTTTCGGAGAAGAGCAGGGGCGAAAAGCGCCCCCTGGTGGGAATATTGGGCATGCTGGAGAAGTAGGGTGATTGAACCACCATACCATCCATATAGGTTTTGGTTTCATAGCTTTCACCACCGCGTACAAAGAGCATCCCCTCTTCGCCCACCTTCTGTGATCCGGGCATGGTGGCATAGGCACCATAGATATCACCCACCGCGCTGGCTGTGGTGGCAATATCAAAAGAGCTGAGGGTGGCCGATTTTTTCTCATCACTGGCACTAAAAATACCGGCTGTGATTACCACTTCGTTCAGTTCACTGACCGCTTCTCTCAAAATAATCACCAGCGGTGACCGAAGGGTATCAAGATCCATCTCCTGCATCTGTTTTTCAAAGCCGATAAAACTGGCTACTACCACCTGTCTGCCCATGAGCGTGGTTGAGAGTTTAAATGCTCCGGTGGTATCTGTGGTGGTTCCGTCATAGGATCCTTCTATATAGACATTGGCGTATAACACCGGATTACCTTTACGGTCGGTTACGGTTCCTGTGATGCTCTGTTGGGCCATGCATGAAATTCCGAGCCACCCTATTATTGTTATTACCAGGATTCTCATAACATCATATTTATATTTCAAAATTAGGGTCCGATTGCACCATAAGGAAATGAAAGGGAATGAATGGTCAGATTAGAGAGATGAGTTGTATGGTTTGGAAGATGAATTCAGCCCACTGTTTCATTTTTTATACATTTATCTATTCGTTAGATGCGAAATTCAATTTCAAAAACCATGAAAACCCCATATTCATTTTTGTTTCTTTTTCTTGTGAATTCGCTACATCTAATGGCCCAGGAGAGTGCTGTTGATATGAGAAGAGTGATTGAGTTGAACAATGGAGCCATTGTGAGGGAGATCCGGTTTGAGAAGGGAGCGATATCATCCTCCGGACTTTATATGACCGGGAATGATAGGAACTATATCAGGGAGTCGGGCGAATTTAGTTTCCTGGTGAATAATCGGCTTGTAAATGGATCTTCAGGGTGGGACCTGGAAGGTACCGAATCCATCGAAGATGAGCGTTCGGGCAGTGGGATCAGGATCACTCTTTCGGGAACAGGGGATATAGAGGGTCTCTTTGTGGAGATCAACTACCTGCTCTACCCTGGTATACCCCTGGTGCGGAAATGGCTTAAGATTTCCAACAGGAGTGAAAAGGATTTAAAAATTGAAGCATTGAATGTGGAGGATTTGCAGACCGGTTTTTCTCATGTGCATACGGTGGTCCTCCACAACTATGCCCGGATGAAACATATAGGCAGTTTTACCGGTAACTGGGACGACCCGGTGGTGGTGTTGCACCACCAGAGTGACCGGATCGGGATGGCAGTGGGCAATGAGGCCCCCGGGATCATGAAACGTACTGCTTTTCATACTGTCAACAACAACCTGGAGGCCGGACTTACCCATCCGGGACAGGATTTTCCATTCAGGAAGTGGCTTTCACCTGGCGGCAGCTGGGAGAGTCCAAAAACCTTTATCTGTCTCTACCGTGACACAGATGATGCTTTTGCGGTGGTGGATGGAGCAGTCAATGATTTTGTGAGAAAGCATATGTACCCGCAGATCATCCGCAACGAACACAAACCAGTATTTGTATACAACACCTGGAACCCGTTTCGCACCTTTGTGAGCGATTCACTGGTGCGGGAGGTGGCTATGGCGGCTGCTGAATGTGGTGTAAAAGAGTTTATTATCGACGACGGATGGCAGGTGAACAAAGGGACAAAAACATCGGCCGATGCATGGGGAAACAATTATGGTGACTGGAACGTGGATGAGGAGAAGTTTCCCGGCGGACTCAAGCCCACGTTTGATTATATCAAATCGCTGGGAATGAAACCGGGGCTCTGGATAACCATTGGTGCAGCCACAGGAGATGCGGCCGTTTATAAATCGCATCCGGAGTGGTTTGTGATAAACAGCTCGGGAGCGCATGGAAACATACATGGATATGGCGATGATTTTTATACAAGTTGTTTTGGTACGGGTTGGGTAGATTATATCAAGGATGTGATTGTAAGAATGTCGCAACAATATGGACTGGCATACACCAAACTTGATTTTGCCATTGCCACCAGTGCCTATGTGAATGATCCGCAGATATCAGGTTGTTATGCCACCGATCATCCATTCCACAGGGATCATCAGGAATCATTTATTGCGATTTACCAGAGGGTACTTGAACTATTCGATCGTTTGCACAAAGAGTGCCCGGACCTGTTTATCGATTGTACTTTTGAGACTGCAGGAAAACTTCAATTAATGGACTACGCCATTGCTAACCATGCCGATGGTAACTGGCTCTCCAACTTTGAAGAGTCTGTCCCAACAGGACCATTGAGGATACGGCAGATGGCCTGGTGGCGCTCCCCGGCAGTTCCGGCCAGTTCGCTGGTGATCGGAAACACCCCCATGGATGATCCCGAATTTGAGTTTGCCCTGAAATCTTTAATCGGTACACTGCCCATTGTACTGGGTGATCCCCGGAAGATCCCTGTTGAAGAGCGGGCACGAATCAAGCTGTGGTCAGGCTGGATGCAGGAGATGCAGGAGAGATATGACTATATGTCTTACCGGAGGGATCTGCCCGGGTTTGGAGAACCCATGGAGGGGAGCTGGGATGGATGGATGCGCATCAACAATGATACCCATGATGGGGGGATCGTCGGGGTATTCAGGCAGGGGGCCCTGGAGGAGCATCGCCAGTTGTTTGTGAAGGGACTTGATCCAGGCAGGGAGTATGATGTAAAACTGGCCCCGGAAGGGGCGCAGGTTTATCGTTCCACCGGACAACAGCTAATGAATGAAGGTTTCCCGGTTGAGATCACCAAACCATATGACGGGAAGATTTTTGAAATAAAGCCCGTTGGGTCGGAATAAATCGTATCTGCCAGAACTTTGATGATCCGGTCATTCTGCAAGCGAAGAAGGCAAGGTCAGTGATAGGTGACTGTATTGACCTTTTCCCATGCGCCCCTGGTAAAATCGGGGACCCTGACCGGCATCCCCTGGTTTTCAATGGATTTTTCGGAAAGCTCGATGATTGATGACCATTCAGCGGCATCGTATACATCCTGATCCAGTGGCAGGCCGTTCCTCAAACAATGGATCAAACGGTAATCCATGGTGAAATCCATTCCCCCATGCCCGCCCACTTTCCTGGCCAGCTCTCCCACCTCCTTGGTGATGGGATGCTCATATTCGGCAAGAAGCTCCTCCATCTGTGCATCATCCAGGAAACTGTGTGCAAAAGGTTCAAGGGCAATGCCCTTCACCGGCCATTTTTGTACAAATCCTTTTGTGCCGCTGAGCAGATGAATCATGCTGTATGGGCGTGGACTGGTAACATCGTGCTGGATCATAATACTTTTACCCTTTGCTGTTTTAATCAGGGTGGTGTTCATATCGCCTCTCTGGTAATCCCTTTTTGCATAGTCCGAATCTTCCCCAAATCTCTTTTTTGCAAATTCGGTCATACCAAACTGGTCGCTGGCTATGGAGACCAGGTATTCCATTTTATCTCCCCGGTGGATATTCAGGATATGGCAGATGGGGCCAAAGCCATGGGTGGG
>JAGLTY010000118.1 GCA_023135025.1 Bacteroidales bacterium
ACCGGTGAGCTCACGGATAACAACAAAATCGGCTCCCTCCACCAGATCCTTACGCAGGGGCGATTTATGGATCAGTGAAGGGAAGGTGGTTACCGGACGAATATTGGCGTAGAGTCCCAGCTTCTTTCGCATGGCCAGCAGTCCCTGCTCCGGCCTGACCTTTGCCTTTGGATCGTTGTCATATTTGGGATCGCCAATGGCTCCAAACAGAACAGCATCGGATTTCATACAGAGCCGGAAGGTCTCTTCCGGGAACGGATCGCCCACCTGGTCGATAGCCGTGGCTCCTACCAGCGCCTCTGTAAAGCTGAAGGTGTGGTTGTATTTAACACCCACTGCCTTTAGCACTTTAATGGCCTGTTCCACTATTTCGGGACCTATACCGTCCCCCGGTAATACTGCAATGTTAAAGTCCATCTATTTCTCTTTTTCTATGATATTGAGCATTCTGGTGGTGCATTTGATGGCCGCAACTGTCTGGTCCGGATCAAGTGCACGGGTTTTAATGAGATTTCCTTCGTAGTTCCATGTGATCATACACTCTACAAGCGCATCGGTTTTTCCACCGGGAGGAATGGTGACCACATAGTCGGTCAGCACAGGGTGTTTCTTCTCGAGTTTGTCATATATTTTCCACAGGGCCCTCATAAATGCATCATACTGGCCATCGCCCGAAGCGGTCTCTTCGTAAATCTGGCAATCGATCTCAATGGCCACAGTGGCCACTGACTGGAGTCCGCGTGCCACAGAGAGCTGGAAGTTTCTGATTTTGATTCGTTCCTCCACCCGTTTGCCTCGAAGTACATCTGAGATAATATAGGGGAGGTCATCTCTGGTGATAATCTCCTTCTTATCTCCAAGTTCAATGACTCGTTCTGTGACCAGTCTGGCATCCTCTTTACTCAGTTCGATACCCAGCTCCTCCAGGTTCTTCAATATGCTGGCCTTTCCAGACATTTTTCCAAGGGCATAGCTCCGTTTTCTGCCAAATCTTTCGGGAAGCAGGTCATTGAAATAGAGGTCATCTTTCTGATCCCCGTCCGCATGGATCCCGCTGGTCTGTGTAAACACGCTCTCCCCGATCAGGGGTTTGTTGGAAGGGATCCGGACACCTGAGAACGATTCCAGTATTTTACTGGCGTGGTAGAGCCGCTCCTCATTCACATCCATCTCATACTTAAAATGGTCCTTGACCACCCCGATGACACTGGAGAGCGGAACATTCCCGGCCCTTTCTCCCAGTCCGTTCAAGGTGGTATGGATGCCGGAGATCCCTGCCTTGATGGCCGAGAATACATTGGCTGTTGCCAGGTCGTAGTCATTGTGCGCATGAAAGTCAAAATTCAGTTCCGGGTAGCGGGTCACCATATCGAGGCAGAAATCGTATGTCTCCTGCTGGTTCAGGATCCCCAGGGTATCGGGGAGCATGTATCTGTCGATGCTCTCATCTTTCAGGGCATCCAGCATCTGGTACATATAATCGGGCGAGTTGCGCATGCCATTGGACCAGTCTTCGAAATAGACATTCATCCGGATATCCATCTCCCTGGCCCGCCGGAGCACACCCTTTACATCGGCAATGTGCTGCTCCGGAGTTTTTCTCAGCTGGGTGCTACAGTGCTTCAGAGATCCTTTCATCAGCAGGTTATTTACCTTTCCACCGGCATCTTTGATCCACTTTAGGGATATATCCCCATCAATAAATCCCAGCACTTCCACCTTCTCTATATGTCCATGCTCCTTAGCCCAGGTAAAGATCTTCCTGGCGCCCTGGTACTCTCCCTCGGAGACCCGGGCGGAGGCCACTTCGATGCGGTCCACATTCAGCTCATCAAGCAGCACTATTGCAATATTGAGCTTCTCGGTGGCGGTAAATGATACCCCGGAGGTCTGTTCCCCGTCCCGGAGCGTGGTATCCATGATGGTAATTTTCATGACCTGATGGATTTAGTCTCTTGATTTTTCAAACTGTGCAATCTTCTCTCTGATACTCAGCAGGTAATCAATATCGTCGTAACCATTGAGAAGACACTCTTTTTTATAGGGATTGATATGAAAGCTTTCAGACTTCCCGGAGGCGGTCAGTATGATCACCTGTTTCTCCAGGTCCACTTTGATGATGGTACCGGCATCTTTTTCAATCTCAGACAGCAGGGTGGCCAGGAATGTTTCGGATACCTGAACCGGAAGGAGACCATTGTTCAGTGCGTTGTTTTTAAAAATATCGGCAAAAAAGCTGGAAACCACCACTTTAAATCCAAAGTCATGAATGGCCCAGGCGGCATGTTCTCTGCTTGAACCACTGCCAAAATTCTTACCTGCCACCAGGATGGTTCCCGCGTAGGTGTTATTGTTCAGCACAAAATCTTCTTTAGGCTTTCCGCTTTTATCAAACCGCCAGTCCCGGAACAGGTTCTCCCCAAATCCCTCCCGGGTGGTGGCCTTCAGGAAACGGGCGGGTATGATCTGGTCGGTATCCACATTCTCGATGGGCAGGGGTACTGCCGGGGATTCTATGGTTTGGAATTTCTCGGTTGACATCAGAATAACTTTAAAGTATTACAATGGAAACGGGAAAATGTTGTATCAAAGCAGCGTTCTTGGATCTGTAATCTTTCCGGTAACTGCTGCTGCTGCTGCTGTAAGGGGACTGGCCAGCATGGTACGCGATCCGGGTCCCTGTCTTCCTTCAAAATTCCGATTGGAGGTGGCCACTGCCAGCATCCCTTCCGGCACCTTGTCATCGTTCATGGCCAGGCAGGCGGAACAACCCGGCTGCCTCAGTTTAAACCCGGCTGCCTCCAGTTTTTCGGTGATCCCCTCCTCATGGGCCTGTTTTTCGACCTGTTTTGATCCGGGAACGATCCAGGCAGTTACATGTTCGGCCCTCTTTTTTCCCTGGACAAACTGAGCTACTTCTCTCAGGTCCTCAATTCTTCCGTTGGTACAGCTGCCCACGAATACATAATCTACCTTTCGGCCAGCGATAGGGCTTCCTGCTTCGAAACCCATGTATGCAAGCGACTTCTGGTAAGACTTCCTGTTGCCGGGATCAACCTCCTCTACAGCCGGGATCCGGTCCGTGATTTTGGCCCCCATACCCGGATTGGTTCCGTAAGTAATCATCGGCTCAATATGGTTGGCATCAATGTGCAGCTCTTTATCAAATGTGGCGTCCTCATCGCTCTTCAGAAGTTTCCATCTCTCTACAGCCTGATCAAAATCGGCACCTGATGGTGCAAATTCGCGACCCTTTATATAATGGAAGGTTGTCTCGTCGGGGGCAATCAGTCCACCACGGGCCCCGCTCTCAATACTCATATTGCATATGGTCATTCGTCCCTCCATGGAGAGGTTCCTGATGGCCGATCCGGCGTACTCTATAAAGTAACCTGTGCCGCCACTGGCGGAGATCTTTGAAATGATATAGAGGACCACATCTTTGGCGGTCACCCCTTCCGAAAGTTCACCATCAACAGTGATCAGCATCTTCTTAGGTTTGGGCTGAAGAATGCACTGGGTGGCCAGCACCATCTCCACTTCGGAGGTGCCGATTCCAAAAGCCACACTGCCGAAGGCTCCATGGGTGGAGGTGTGACTATCGCCACAAACCATGGTCAGGCCCGGTTGTGTGATACCCAGCTCGGGACCGATCACATGGACTATTCCATGGTAGGGATGGTTCAATCCATATAAGGTGACCCCGTGTTTTTCACAGTTTTCAGTCAGTTTGTTTACCTGGAACACGGAGAGTTCATCCCTGATGGGGAGGTGCTGATCAACGGTAGGAACATTGTGATCGGGGGTTGCCACTGTGTTCTCCGGACGAAAAAGGCTGATTCCCCGGCTTTCGATACCGGCAAAGGCTTGCGGACTGGTCACTTCATGGATCAAATGCCTGTCAATATAGAGTACCGAGGGGCCTCCTTTGATCTCTTCCACCACATGGGCATCCCAGATTTTATCAAATAGTGTTTTCCCTGCCATTTTGTGTCAAAATGTAACGTAAGCCGCAAATGTAAGAAACTTATTCTGCAAATTGACAAAATTATAGCCGTTTTAATATCAAATTATCACTTCAGATGCTTCCGATTCACCTATTTGGAGTAACCGGATTGCTTTCAGTGAAAAATTCTTAATTTTGAGTATGATTATTTCACAGCTTCCCCATCGCCTGTTCCTGTTGATTTGGAGCATCTTGTTGTTCATTCCGGGGTCGCTCCTTTCGCAGCAGGAGCAGCCACAGATCCGGATGGTTGATACCATTGATACTTCGATCGATCTGTTTGATGAAACCGAGCCCATGCATATCACCCTTACCCTCGATTTGAAGAGGTACAAGCGTGAGAAGTACAAGGGGGAGTATATGCCGGTCCATTTTCTTTACCAGTTCAATGATACCCTGCATCTGGAAAAAACCATGCGGCTGAAGGCGCGCGGTAACTTCAGGAGAAACCATTGCAACCTGGCTCCCTTCTGGTTGAATATTCGAAAGGCAGATGTGAAAAACAGACATCTGCAGGATATAAAACGGATCAAGATTGTTACCCACTGCAAGGGGTCAAAAGCTTATGAGGAGTATGTGCTGAAGGAGTACCTGTGTTATAAGATATACAATATCATTTCGCCGATCAGTTTCAGGGTGAGGCTGGTCAGGATGACCTATGTGGATAGCGGAAGAAAGAACAAAGTAACAGAGGGTTGGGCCTTTATGATCGAACCTGAGGCGATGCTGGCACAACGGACCGGTGGGCTGGTGGTGAAGAGAGATGATTTAACAACCCTGCTTATGCGGCCCGGAGAGATCGATCTTGTTGCCCTGTTCCAGTATATGATCGGGAATGCCGATTATTCAGTGGCGGGCAGACACAATCTGAAGATACTGGGACTGCCCGGTTTTGGAAGCGAAGGATACACCCCGGTACCATACGATTTTGATTATACAGGATTGGTGGATGCTTACTACGCGGTTCCGGGAGAGAACCTGGGACTCGCCTCTGTCAGGGAGCGTTATTACCTGGGGCCCTGCCGGGAGGATGAAGCCTTTATTGCAGCTATCGAACATATCAATCAGTGCCGGGAGGAGATCCTCCAGCTGGTGACCGGTTTTGATTACCTGGACACCAAATATAAAAATGGTGCCATCCAATATCTCGAGCACTATTTCGAATTGGCTGGCCAATATCAATCACTTATTCCTTCCTTGCAAAAAACCTGCCGGTAGAGCTGAGTAGGTGATCCCTGAAAAGCGCTTGCTTCAAATAATAAATTCTTAAATTTGAGTATGACCGGTTCACCCCATCTTTATCGTTTGTCCTTCTTGATATTGAGCATCTTATTGCTTGGTCCCGGGGCTCTCTTATCTCAGACTGAAGAGGAGCAGATCCTGATGGTGGATACAATTGACACTTTCCTTGATCTGTTTGATGAAACTGATCCCATGCACATCACCCTTACACTCGATTTAAAGAGGTACCAGCGTGAGAAGTATAAAGGGGAGTATATGCCAGTCCATTTTCTTTACCATTTCAATGATAGCCTGCATCTGGAGAAAGAAATGCGGCTAAAGGCGCGCGGTAAATTCAGGAGAGCCCATTGCACTCTCGCTCCCTTCTGGTTGAATATCCGGAAGGTCGATGAAGAGAATGAGCATCTGCGGAATGCCAGTAAGATCAAGGTTGTAACCCACTGCAAGGGTACAAAAGCTTATGAGGAGTATGTACTGAAGGAGTATCTGTGCTATAAAATATACAATATTATTTCACCTGTCAGTTTCAGGGTGAGGTTGGTCAGGATAACCTATGTGGACACGGGAAGAAAGAATAAAGAGACAGAGGGCTGGGCCTTTATGATCGAACCCGAGGAGATGCTGGCACAACGCAACAATGCAATGGTGGTGAAGAGGGATGATTTAACGACCAAACTTTTACGACCCGAAGAGATCAATATATTGGCACTGTTCCAGTATATGATCGGGAATCCCGATTATTCGGTGCCGCGCCGGCACAACTTGAAGATCCTGGGATTACCTGGTTTTGGAGCCACAAGTTACATACCCGTACCCTACGATTTTGATTACTCAGGCTTGGTGGATGCCTACTATGCGGTTCCTTCAGAGAAACTGGGGATCATTTCTGTCAGGGAACGATATTTCCTCGGCCCCTGTCGGGAAGATAGAGCTTATATTGCAGCTATCGAAAAAATCAATCTATATCGAGAGGAAATTCTCCAGTTGGTGACCGATTTTGAATACCTGGATCAGAAATATAAAAAAGGTGTCATCGCCTACCTTGAGCAGTATTTTGAACTGTCTACCCATTATAAAGCACTTATATACTCTTTGCAAAGAACCTGCCTGTAGGGATAATATTTACTATTTTTGGCGAATTGTAACTAAATAATGCGATATGCTAACAGTTCATAAGATAGGTGGGACATCCATGTCCAAATTTGAAGATGTGTTGGAGAATATTGTGAAGGGCCAGGCGCCGGAAGGTTTTTTTTACAACCGGATTTTTGTGGTATCGGCCTACAATAGTGTGACCAACTGGTTGCTGGAACATAAAAAGACAGGGGAGCCCGGTGTGTATGATCTGTTTGTGAAGAACAAAGATTACCGGCAGGCACTGGAAGGTCTGCTGGTAAAGCTGGTTGCCATTAATCATGGAATGAAGGAGATCGGACTGGATCTGGGGGTGGCTGATGCATTTATCAGGGAGCGGGTCGACCAGTGTCTGAACTACCTGGTGAGCCTGGGGGAGGTGATGACCTCCGGATATGTAAATAAGCAGAATATTCTGCTGGCTGCCAGGGAGATCCTGGCATCCATTGGGGAGGCTCATTCGGCATTCAACTCAGTGAATATTCTAAAAAACAATGGAGTAGAATCTATTTTTGTG
>JAGLTY010000119.1 GCA_023135025.1 Bacteroidales bacterium
TTCGCCCAGAAAAGGTTCCGAAATCAGGATATTTCCCTTCTCTGCAACACTATCATTCACAATATGGAAAAAATCGATATTCAGCTCCATTTTTTTCAAAATTATCAGGAAGACAAGTTACGCCATTTTTATTTTATATAAAACGAACATGCAAGAAAAATAGTATCTTGGCGCCTTATGCCGTAATGCCCATGAATCCCAAAGAACCCAGGAAACCCAACCTTCTGCAGGCCCTGATCCCCATTGTTGTTCTGATCGGTCTGCTGGTCCTGAATGTGAATTATTTTGGCGATCATACCCTGGATGGGGCTAACCAGTTTGCATTGATCCTGGCTTCGGCAGTAGCGGGAATTGTGGCCATCACCCTGGGAGTGAAATGGGCCCATATCCGTGAAAGTATGGTTAAAAGCATCGGATCGGCCATGCCCTCCATCCTGATTCTTCTGATGATCGGTGCGCTTGCGGGTACATGGTTGCTGAGTGGTGTGATTCCCACACTGATCTATTACGGGCTACAGGTGTTTCATCCGAAAATATTTCTTTTTGCAACCGTGATCATTGCCGGGATGGTGTCGCTGGCTACCGGCTCGTCGTGGTCCACCGTGGCCACCATCGGGATCGCCCTCATCGGGGTGGGCCAGGCATTGGGCATCAGCGAAGGGTTGATTGCAGGTGCAGTAATTTCCGGTGCCTATTTCGGCGATAAGATGTCGCCCCTGTCCGATACCACCAACCTGGCACCCGCCATGGCAGGAACCGATCTGTTTACCCATATCCGGTATATGACCATCACCACTGTGCCGGCCATGAGTGTGACACTGATCATCTTCCTGGTGATCGGGTTCACCTATAAATTTGAATCCACCCCGGGCAATATCGATCTGGTGCTGGAGGCGATCAGTTCCAAGTTTCGGATCACCCCCTGGCTGATGCTGGTCCCCGCGTTACTGATCTTTATTATTGTCAAGAAGGTGCCACCCCTGCCTGCTCTGCTGGCCGGCTCACTGATAGGTGGTCTTTTTGCCATTATCTTCCAGCCCCACCTGGTACGCGAGGAGGCCCATGGACTGGAAAGCAGCACCACCAGCCTGTTCAAGGCATCCTATCTCTCGGTGATGCAGTCTATCTTTGGCGATATCGCCATCACCACCCCCAACGAGATGGTCAATGAACTGCTTACCAGCACCGGTATGCGGGGGATGCTTAACACCATCTGGCTTATTCTCTCGGCCATGGTATTCGGGGGGACCATGGAGTCGGCCGGATTGCTGGTAAAGATTACCAGTTCGGTTATACGATGGGCAAACTCCACCGGTTCGCTGGTCACCACCACCATTGCTACCAGCATCTTCTTTAATATCACTGCATCGGACCAGTACATTGCCATTGTGGTACCCGGACGGATGTTTGCCAATTCCTATAAAAAGAGGGGGCTAAAACCGGAGGTGCTGAGCCGCACCCTGGAGGACGGTGGCACCATCACCTCGGTGCTGGTGCCCTGGAACACCTGTGGTGCCACACAATCGAGGGTGCTGGGCGTTCCCACACTGGAGTATGCGCCCTATGCTTTCTTTAACATTCTGAGTCCACTCTTCAGCATCCTCTTTGCATACCTCAACTACAAGATCCACAGGTATGGCGATGATGAGCCAGCTGCCTCAACTACCTTGAGCGAAGAGGACCGTAAAGACTTCTAAGGAAAATATGGCCGGGCTGTCTCTTCAGATGGTATTACTCAGGCTCTGAAATTTCTCGCTGTGCTCGCCATTATAGGAGCCCTCCTAACACCATCAGAATCCAGTGCCGTCACATCTTAAAGGAAATAAAAGAGAGGGCTGCCCCGGTCTGGCACAGCCCCCTCCAATTATAGTTGGTTTTTGCACTTAAAACCAAAACTAATTTACAACGTAATACCCATATCTTCCTAATAATCTGTGAATTATATGATGAATGGGGCATTTGAGCATACCAGTGGCAACTCCTGCTGATTATTGCTGAAGTTTTGAAATCGGGACATTCGTGTAACTCAGGGAGTCATCTAACAGATAATCAGCGCCTTTAGTCAGTATATTGCGAAATATTTTTCAGGATTTGATTCATTCATAACCCGGTAGATCGCTTCAAAAAGATCCTCTGCATTGGGATTGGAGAAATAGTCACCATCGGAGCTATAGGCCGGCCGGTGTTCCTGGGCAGTGACTGTGGTGGGCTCTGCATCCAGGTAGTAGTATGCTTTCTGCTCCTCCAGTACCTGCTGCATCATATAGGCGGTGGCTCCACCTGGTACATCCTCATCAAAAAAGAGCAGACGTCCGGTCTTCTTGACCGACTCTACGATCATATGGTCCAGGTCAAAGGGGAGAAGGGTTTGCACATCGATCAGCTCCATATGAATATCAAATTCAGCGAGCTGCTCTGCCGCCTTCTCTGCAATCCTGACACACGCCCCGTAAGTTACCACGGTGATATCACCCCCTTCCACCACCACCTCCGGGAGACCCAGAGGTACGCGAAATGCACCCATGTTAAGGGGGCGGTCCTCCCGGAGCCCATAAACCTTGAGGGGTTCAATCACCAGGGCAGGATCCTCTCCCTGCAGCAGAGTATTGTACATCCCCGCGGCCTGGGTCATGTTCCGGGGAACACAAACATGGACCCCCCTGATGGAGTTGATCACCATGCTGAGCGGTGAGCCCGAGTGCCAGATCCCCTCCAGCCTGTGCCCACGCGTACGTATAAT
Organism: Bacteroidales bacterium; assembly: GCA_023135025.1. GTDB lineage: Bacteria > Bacteroidota > Bacteroidia > Bacteroidales. The sequence continues at coordinate 2,741 of JAGLTY010000119.1, forward strand.
CAGCGGGGCGATCTGCGCCCCTTTGGTCCGCCAGTGAAGCGTCGCCAGATCATCGCTAATGGTCTCCAGGGCATAGAGCAGATAGTCAAAATACTGTATCTCGGCGATGGGGCGTAATCCCCGTAGTGCCATCCCCACGCCCTGACCCACAATGGTGGCTTCACGGATCCCGGTGTCTGTAACACGCCATTCACCATATTTGGCCTGCAACCCCTCCAGACTCTTGTTTACATCCCCGATTTTCCCGGCATCCTCGCCAAAAATAACGATCCTGGGATCGGCTGAGAGCAGTGCATCAAAGTTATCCCTGAGCACCTCCCTGCCGGTGATCCGTTCCGGATGTTCATCATATTCCGGTGAAACCGGCTTCACCCTTAAGGGGGAGCGGTCGGTCTCTGAATAGAGATGGCTACTGTATCTATGACGATTCTCCTCCTTATAGGTCTCGAGCCAGTGGGAGATGGAGGACTGCAGCTCCCTGCGAACCGGACAATCGGTGCAGAGGTGCCTCATAATCCGCTTGGCGGTGCCCTGGATATCCCTGCGGATGGGATAGACAATCCGCTTCAGATCGCGACTCAGGATCCCCAGCTTGTCCACTCCCTCTTTTGAACAGTCACAACTCCTGTTATCAATAATCTTCAGCAGCTCATCCCGCTCCCTGGAAATGGGCTCCGTGTAGTTCTTCCAGGCGGTATCACGGGCCCTCCTGGCCTCTTCCACAGTCTCCTCCTTCAGAAGATTCAATTCTGATTTCCCGGCCACTCCACTCTCCACAATCCACTGCTCCATCTTAACAAGTGGATCATGGGCCGCTTCCCACTCAAGCCGCTCCTTTGGTTTATAGCGCTCATGGCTTCCCGAGGTGGAGTGTCCCATGGGCTGCACCATCTCATCCACATGAAACAGCACCGGAACGTGTTCCTCCCTGCAGCGGGCCACCCCTTCAGCAAACAGGCGAACCATCTCCGGGTAGTCCCAACCCCTCACCCGGTAGATCAGAATGCCATTGGTCCCCTCCTCCTTCCGGAAACCCTCCAGTGCCCGTGAAACACTCGCTTTTACAATCTGCTTCTCTTTGGTCACCGAAATCCCATAACCGTCATCCCAAACAGCCATGGCCACCGGTATCTGAAGCACAGATGCAGCGTTCATGGCCTCAAAGAAATGGCCCTCCGCGGTAGCAGCATCCCCAATGGTTCCAAACGCTACCTCTCGGCCACCCTTTGAAAATTGTGTCATTCCCGCCAGTTCAGGGTTCTCCCTGAAGAGTTTGGAGGCATATCCGAGTCCCACCAACCTGGGCATCTGTCCGGCCGTGGGAGAGAGATCCGCACAACTGTTCTTCATTTCGGCCAGATTGTTCCAGCTCCCGTCGGTATTGATGCTGCGGCTGGCAAAATGATTATTAAAATTCCTGCCGGCACTGCCCGGGTTGACCGCCTCATCGGTATGACCGTAGACCTGGTAAAAGAACTGTTCTGCATTGGTGATACCGGTGGCCATCATAAAGGTGTGGTCGCGGTAATACCCCGAACGCCAGTCACCCGCTTTAAAATTGCGGGCCAGAGCGATCTGCGCCAGCTCCTTCCCGTCTCCGAAAATTCCGAATTTGGCTTTCCCCGACAGCACTTCCCGGCGGGCCAGCATGGCAATTTCCCTGCTCAGGAGGGCCAGCCTGAAATCGGCTAGTACCTCCTCCCTGCTCAATCCAAATGAGGTTTCCGGCATATCGGGTAGTTTACTATCTTTGTGGTGATATGATTAATCATTCAGACAAACTCATTTCTTTATTGTTCAGATGTTTTTAAAAATCCTTATCATCACCCTTATACTGCTCAGCCTCTCCATACTGGGAATGATGCTTACTATCCTTGTGAAAAAGAAAGGTAAATTTCCCGAATACCGGGTGGGGCACAACCGTGCCATGCATAAGAGGGGAGTCTCCTGTGTAAAACACGATGAGATCCGCTGCCATAACAAGCGGATGAAAGAGAGCGAAGGTTGTATAGGGTGTTCGTAAATCTCGGTTTTGTCCTGGTTCAGACACATATTCATCCCAGCCATCCTCTTCCTGGTTGCATTGTCCGCCACACTTCGGGCTCAGGATTGGAAAAATTATCCCTATACCCCTGATGGAAGTCTGATCTCTTTCCCGGTCGATGAAGGGTGGCATCCCGACGAGGAGATTGAATGGTGGTATATAGCCGGACATCTGGAGGGAACAGCATCCGGCACACCCTACAGCTTTATGCTCACCTACTTTTACTTCCCCTCATCCTATCAGAACATCGAATTTGATGGTTTCCGGATTCTGAATATCAGTAACGACCTGTCAGGCGTTTTTCATACCGAAACCATGGTGCTGAATTACGTTGACCTGGCCACCGATCATCTCCATATAGATGCCAGGCTGCTTAACTATGTCAATGAGCATTGGTATCATAAAGAGGAGACCGATGAAACGCTGGTCCCCTTCGAATATGAGCTGTCGGCCACCGCTGGACAGAACAGCATTACCTTGGCGACTGTTTCTCAGAAGCCTCCGCTTATACTGGGAGGTGATGGCCTGTTCGACCAGGGAGCAGATAGCTATACCTATTACTACTCGCTTACGGAGAATCTGGTGGAGGGCACCATCACATTTGAAGGAAATAGTGTTGAGGTCACCGGAACGGCCTGGATCGACCGGCAGTACGGGACGTTCAACCCAAACAGCGGGGAGCAGTACGAGTGGTTCTACCTGCAGCTCTCCAACGGGATGGATCTGAATATCTGGAACCTGTTTACTCCGGAAAACCAGTTGCCCGAAAACCCTGCCTACAAACATATCTCGGTCTATGTGGATACCACTAACCAGTACACCTCGCACGATTTTAAGCTGGAGCGGCTCTCATGGGAAAAGATGCCCGTAACAGAGAGCTGCTATGCCCAGGAGTGGAGGCTTACCTCACCGGTAAACCAGCTCGATCTGACCTTCTCCACCCTGCACCACAACTCGGAGGTGGAGATCCCCTTTAACTTCTTCGAAGGGCCCGTCACCGCCACAGGCAGCGTCAACGGAAGTCCGGTCACAGGAATTGGATTCGCAGAGCTGCTAAAATCATATGAGGTGCCGCAATTACAGATCACCAGACCCGGGAGAGAGTGGAACGAAAGTTTTCCCATCCAGTGGAAGGTTCAGAATCCTGATGATGGTCGTCCGCTGCTCTATGACCTGGAGTACAGTACCGACCAGGCTGGTTCCTGGCTACCCATTATACAGGAGCATGATGACACCTTATACTACTGGAACGATCACCCCTTTGTGAATGGGGACAGCTGCCTGTTTAAAGTGGTTGGTTATACTGCTGATGAAACCCTGAAGGGTCTGTTTGAAGCTTCAACCCATACGCTGTACGACGATCAGTATACCTTTACAAACCGGGAATCGGCACCTGCTATCCGGGTCTATCCGAATCCTGTTGGAAACACGCTTTGGATTGAATGGGAAGCCGGGCAGTTTGAAACAGGAGAAACCCATCTACCCTACAAGGTAATCGATTTTACGGGACGACAGCTGATAGAGGGGATCCTCTCAAAAGGGGAAGTGGATGTGAGCATGCTGGATGAAGGTGCATATATGATCATCGTGCATACACCAACCGGAACAACCAGCCATACATTTATTAAGAAATAGTGGTGGATATGAATTAATCGGGATAGAACTCCATCTCCACGGAGTCCTCTTTACTACCCTCATCCACGTCAGACTTATACTTGCTATTGCTTGATGTATACTCGGGAACAATAGCCGTCAACTTGGCGATCAGCTCTTTTTCAGAGAGCCTGTAAGCTGACTGAAGCAGAGAAACTATCTTTGCTAGGGTAGCCTCATGATCAAAATCGGCCACCTCAGCAATTTTCACCTTGGCGTTGTAGGTAGGCAGAGTCTTTTCCTCGTCGGTAAGCAGCTCTTCATATAGCTTCTCACCTGGTCGGAGGCCGGTAAATTCAATCTCTATATCTTTATCAGGTTCATAACCAGACAATTTGATCATCTGTCGAGCCAGATCAACAATCTTCACAGGCTCACCCATATCAAA
>JAGLTY010000012.1 GCA_023135025.1 Bacteroidales bacterium
AGGATACCAGTACCTCCTGTTCCTGTTACATCGAGACTTCCATTGGTATAGCCACTGCACCCTGTCACATCGGTGATGACAATGTTATCTATAATCAGCTCGGGTGGAGTAAGTATCTCGACTGTGGTATCGAGCGTACAGCCATTATCATCGATCAGGGTAACTATATGTGTACCTCCCGGCAGGTTCTGGAAATCGCCTGAAGGAACTGGCGGATCTCCGTTCAGTGAATAGGAGATGGTGCCGGTACCACCAGTACCAGTAATGATGATTCTTCCCTCATTGCTATCAGAGCAGGAGGTGATATCTTCCTGTGTATAGGATGCAATCTGCAGTTGTGGTGGCTCAATTAGAACATTCAGGTTACCATTCACACTGCATCCGGTGGCATCCATGACCACAGTCTGGTAGCTGCCGGGAGCCAGGTTGGAGAAGAGATTATTGGAATAGAAGTCTGTCCCGCCATTAATGGAGTATGTATAGGGAGCAACTCCTCCCGAGACTCCGTTGATGGAGATCTCCCCCTGCAGGGCGCCATGGCACAGGTAGCTGATGGTCTCGGTCTGGATCAGAATCTCTTCAGGCTCCAGGATGGTGATGGTATCTGTGACCACACAGAGATTGGCATCCCTGGTCCAGATGGTGTAGAACCCGGGGGCCAGCAGTGAAAAGGTATCTCCCCCCTGGTAGGACAGGCCATCGCTGGAGTAGTCATAGGGTCCGCTCCCTCCTGTTGCTGTAACTGTAATGGTGCCGTTTCCATCCCCGAAACAGGTAATATCTGTTTTAGCCAGATCGGCTGTCAGAAGCGGGGGTTCTGTAATGGTTGCCAGATCGGCGAAGCTGAATATACAGCCGCTGGCATCGGTGATAACCAGGGAGTAGGTATCGGCCGGTAATCCCACAGGATCCTCAATACCGGAGACGGGTGTGCCTGAACTATTGCTCCACTCATATAGGAAAGGAGTTATACCTCCGGTAACATCAATCTCAATGGAACCGGTTGCATCTCCATTACATAGTACATCCTGATGAGAAACATAGCTGGCCACTACAGAAGCAGGTTCGATGATGGTCTCCAGGTTGGGGAAGCTAACAACACAACTGCTCCCATCGGTAATGGTAAGGCTGTAACTTCCCGCCTCCAGCCCGGTCAGGTCCTCTGTTGTTGCAGTGAATCCGGAAGGGCCACTCCAGGCAAACAGATAGGGAGGCGTGCCTCCGGTAACCGTAATATCAATGGCGCCATCGGTGAATCCGCCGCAGGAGATATCTGTTTTCACAGAGGCCACCTGGATTTCGAGAGGTTCAGTGATGGTGGCAATGTCGGCAAACGGTACCGCACAGCCATTAAAATAGGTTACGGTGACACTGTAAGCACCGGCCTCCAGTCCGGAAATATCTTCAGTGGTTCCGGTATAGCCGGATGGTCCGGTCCAGGCAAAACCATAGGCGGGAGTTCCTCCTGCCACTGTCAGGTCAATGGAGCCATTCCCGGCTCCAAAGCAGTCAATATCTACCTGGGTGGTTGTAGCTGTGAGCGGCAGGGGAGCACCTACCACCTGTGCGGCCATTGTCTCTACACATCCCAGGATGTCGGTGACCTCCAGCAGATATGAGCCGGGCTCCAGTCCGGATATATCCTCGGTGGTGGCAGTGAATCCGTTGGGGCCGGCCCAGAGAAAGGTATAGCCGGGTGTGCCTCCCGAGATGGCTGCATCGATGGCGCCATCGTTGCTGGGCAGGGGCGCTCCGCAGTTCAGGTCTGTGACGGCAAATGTGGCGGTGATGGCTGTGTTTTCAGTGATATTCACCAGGTTGATAAAATCCCTGGTACATCCATGGTCATCTGTAATGGTCAGGCTGTAATCGCCGGTTTCGAGTCCGGATATATCCTCAGTAGCAGCGGTGAATCCATTGGGACCGGTCCAGGCAAAAAGGTAATTGGGGGTGCCGCCTGTGGGGGTGATCTCGATGGCACCGGTGGCCTCCCCGTTGCAATCCACATGGGTCACCAGGTCGATCGACAGGTCCAGCTGGGCAGGCTCATCAATGGTAACAATATTCGGGTATGAGACTACGCATAAGTTGGCATCTGTAATGGTCAGGGTGTAGCTATCGGCCACCAGGTCGTCCGGATCTTCGGCTGTTGAGGTGTGGCTTGTTGAAGCACCGAGCCATTCAAACAGATATGGAGGGGTACCGCCGCTTGGTGTTATCTGGCTTGTGCCGTCATTGCCACCGAAACAGGATACATCGGTAGAACCGTCCAGTGTCATACTGATGGGAGTGGGTTCTGTGATGGTTACCAGGTCGGCAAAAAGTTCTATACAGAAATGATCATCGGTGATGGTAACCGAATAAACATCGGCCGGCATGGCGGTGGGATCCTCATCGGTAGAGCTATATCCTGAAGTTGCGCCGGACCATACAAAACTGTAAGGAGTTGTACCCCCGGCAGCCGTGATCTGTGCTGAACCATCAGCGCCCCCATTGCAGGAGACAGGAGTGATGGAGTTTACAAGGACGGACAAAGGATCTGGTTCGCCGATGGTCACAAAGGAGGTGAGGGTTCGGGAACAGCCGGCTATATCTGTAACAATCAGGTTGTAGATATCTGCTACCAGGTTGACCGGGTCCTCATCACTGGAGACCGGGCCGCTGACCTGACCAACCCACGAATAGGAATATCCTCCTGCGCCCCCGCTGGTGGTAATGGATGCCGCGCCATTGCTCTCTCCGTTGCAGCTTACATCGGAACTGCCATCCAGGATGGGATTGATCTCAGTGGGCTGGCCCACCGTATAGGGTCCCATCATGGAGGAACAACCGTTCCCGTCGGTAATGGTTACAAAGTAATCCCCCGCTTCCAAACTGGTGATGTCTTCGGCAGTTGATGTGTAGCCGGATGGGCCAATCCATGCATAGGTATAGCCTGTGCCCGCTCCTGAGGGCGTTCCCCCTGTGGGGGTTATGGCAATGGATCCGGTAAACTCACCGAAACAGCCGGCATCAGTTATATTGTCTTCAGAGGCAGAGACCAGGGATGGGTTATTGATGGTAATACCGGGGGTAATATCGGTGGAGGTACAGGTGCCTGCGTCACGTGCGGTAACGGTATAGACTCCCGGTGGCAGGTTGGAAAATATACCCGTTGGATTACTTGCATTTACAGGTCCGGCCAGGTCAAACATGTGGCTGCCTGATTCGCCAGTAGCTGTTGCGGTAATGGTTCCATCGTTGGCATTGTTACAGGTAATGTCGGTGGAGGTGTAGAAGGTAATAAGCATGGGATCAGGACCATCTACTGAGGCGACCATATATACGACGTTCTCATCGTCGTCCTGAACTCCAATCAGGTATATATTGCTCTTCCACCGCCCGGTTGAGGTAATTGATGTACTGCTGGTTGGGCCCCCGAAATCCACCGGAATTATTCCTTCAAGGATGGACCAGGTGTAGGGAGCGGTACCTCCTGAGATCGTAAAGGAGATGGTACCATCAGTTCCATCTGAACAGGTGGTTGGGGTGGAGGTGACGTTTGTGATAGCCAGTTCCTGGGCCGACAGTGAGATAATGGAAGTTGCAAGAGATAATATAAGTAATATAGTATACCTGAATGCTTTCATATGGACTCAAATTCGTGCTGTTACCAAATAGAACAGAAATAGCCTCTCATTGGTTGCAAACACTAACGCTTAATGTTCGCAGGTCGTCATAAAATTAGAGGTTCTGAGTATAGAAGAGATGCAAAGTTTTAAACAATAGTCCCCTTTTCGATGCTGGCCAGGTATTTTTTTGAGATTTGCTGTACCGGGTATTTGGCAGCAATCAACCCGATGAACAGCACAGTTACCCAGATCAGGCAGATATCAATCACCTCAATCTGAACAGGATAAGCGTCAATAATAAAGGAGCCGCTTCCGGTGAGTTTGATAACCCCAAACCGCTGTTGAATCCAGCTGATGGCGGTACCTAGGAAGAGGCCGGTTACACTTCCCAGAACCGATATAAGCCATCCTTCTACCAGGAAGATCTGTTTAATAAGCTTCGTTCCGGCTCCCATGTTACGCAGAGTGAGGATATCCTTTTTCTTATCAATAATCAGCATCGAAAGAGAGCCGATGATATTAAATGAGGCGATAATAAGAATAAATGTCAGAATCAGGAAGATGGCCCATTTCTCTGTTTTCATCACCCTGTAAAATAGTTCATTCTGCTGCTCCCTGTTTTTAACATGAAACCCTTCTCCCATCAGGGTCATGATCTCTTTCTGGACCTCTTCGGCTGGGAAGAGGGGATCCAGCTTCACCTCCAGGTGGGTGACCTCTTCCTGGTAGGAGAGCAGCTCCCTGACATATTCAATGGGACAGATAATATACCTGGAATCGTACTCCTGTTCAATGGCAAATATACCGGAGGGGTAGATAAAATCTCTTCGGATCGATTCCTCGGGTTGCGACATATTGATCCGGGCCTTTCGGTCGATGGTATATATAAAGAGGGGATCAATAAAGCTGAGACCGATCCCCAGGCTGTAGGCCACTCCCTGACCCACCACTGCATAGGCCCTGTTTCGGTCCTTCAGTTTCATCTCTCCGTCATAGATCATGGAATCGAGCCCGGAAACATCCCTGAAGGCTTCATCGACACCTTTGACGGTGGCTATATGCTGTCTTTCGTTATAGAGCAGCAGCACATTTCCTTCCAACACTTCAGAGAGGGCAAAAACCCCCGGAAGGGAGAGAACGGCTTGTGTGGTTGCCGGATCGGGGCTAAATGTTTTACCCTCCTTGGCAGAGATCTGAATATCCGGATCAAAAGTGTTATAGAGCGACTTTACAACTGAGTCAAAACCGTTGAATACGGATAGTACGATCACAAGGGCCATGGTTCCCGTGGTGATGCCCAGAACTGCAATGCCGGATATGATATTGATAGCGTTCTGGGATTTTTTTCCCAGCAGGTATCGCTTTGCTATATAGAAAGAGAGGTTCACTTTGTACACTTCACGATAAGTCCGGTTCCGGTGGTGTGTTTGCCCCTTACATCGGCACTATTCAACAGATAGCAGAATGGGTAGACTATAAGATAGTACAGAGGAAGCACCAGCAGGAAAAGTTTACTGATATTGGCCAGCAGAATGGGATATTTCATGGAGAGTTTCCAGGAGATTTTACCAGGCCTGCCATAGGAGTACCTGATCTGAATATCTGAAAAACCGGCTTCCCTCAGTTTTTCATCAATTTCCTCCACTCCATATCCATCCCGGACATGTTCATCAATAAAGGAGGCCTCATGTTCGTGATGAACATCCGATCCTCCCTGGTCTGAAGGGGTTGAGATCAGAAGGACTCCCCCCGGCTTTAGACCGTTATAGATATGGCGGAAAACGGTACAATCATCTTCGATATGCTCCATCACATCCACAGAGAGCACCAGGTCCCACTCCTCACGCTCCTCCAGCTTTGTAAGATCGGCATACCTGAATGATACCAAATCCTCCCGGTTGATGGAAGAGAAAAAGTTATTGCAGTCATCGACCTGTTCCTGTTTGATATCCAGACCTGTAATTCTTGCATTGGGGTATCGGTTCGACAGGTAATAAACATACTGACCGAAACCGGAACCTGCGTCGGCAATCTCTCCAGGGTTGAAACCCTCCCTGTTCAGGTTTTTTAACTCCTGTCGTATATGCCATGAACGCAACAGGAGCAGATCGAGCAACCTGTAAAAAAGCCTCCTTAATAAGGGTGTGCTGTTAAATACTTTGCCCAGACTACGCTTGATAGGGTCGTATTGCATTATTCATCTTTTAGAAGGTCCTCGATCCGGTCGAAGTAATCGAGGGAGTCGTCAAGAAAAAAAACGAATTCAGGAATGTGTCTTAACTGGTTCCGGAGTTTGTTACCCATTTCACGCCGGATCAGTCCGGCCCTGTCAGAGATTGCCTGAACGGCCTCCTCTCCCTTTTCACCCGGAAATATGCTCAGATAGACCTTGGCCACTCCAAGATCCGGACTGATTCGAACCACAGTGACCGTAATCATTTTTCCTCCGGCAATCTTCGAACCTTGTCTCTGGAGATATTCACCAAGCTCCTTTTGAAGCAACCTGGATACTTTATGCTGGCGGGTGGTGGTCATCGGGGCAAAAGTACGTTTTTTCAAGAACATTTTATAGTTTTGCACGATGGACACAGTATTAAGCGGAATCAGGTCGACTGGCAAACTTCACCTGGGGAATTATTTTGGAGCTGTTAAGAATTTTGTGAAGATGCAACACCAGAACAGGTGTTTCTTTTTTGTGGCCGATTATCATGCCCTGACCACGCATCCTACACCGGAAAACCTGCATAACAATATCAGAACCGTATTGGCGGAATACCTGGCAGCCGGGCTGGATCCGGAGGTGGCAACTCTTTATGTTCAGAGCGATGTGCCGGAGATTTCCGAGCTCTATCTTCTGTTGAATATGAATGCCTATGTGGGTGAGCTTGAGCGTACCACTACCTTTAAGGAAAAGATCCGCATACAGCCGGAGAATATTAATGCCGGACTGCTGACCTACCCGGTGTTGATGTGCGCCGATATTATTATTCATAATGCTGACAAGGTGCCTGTGGGGAAGGACCAGGAGCAGAACCTGGAGATGGCCCGTAAATTTGCAAGGCGATTCAACCATATGTACGGTGTGGAGTATTTCAAAATGCCCGAACCGTATAATTTTGGTGAGGAGCTGGTAAAAATTCCCGGTCTGGATGGAACAGGCAAGATGGGTAAGAGTGAAGGGAACGGGATCTACCTGTCAGATGAACCCGCAGTGATCCGTAAGAAGGTGATGCGGGCGGTAACCGATGCCGGGCCACAGGAACCCAATGCACCCATGACGGAACCAATAGCTAACCTCTTTTACCTGCTGGAGACACTCTCCACTCCCGATACCGTAAAACACTTCAGGGATAGCTACAATGACTGTACTATTCGTTATGGTGACCTGAAAAAGCAACTGGCCGAGGATATGATCAACTTCACCACCCCCATACGCGAACGGATCAATGACATCTACAACGATTCAGATTACTTGCGAAAAGTGGTGAAAATGGGCGCAGAGAAAGCCCGGGAAAGTGCATCCAAAACCGTTCGCGACGTTCGTGAAATCATTGGCTACAAGCCCTTTTAAAAAACCTTTTCGTATATATTATCTCGCGGCTGAAAATCTTTGCTACGCAACCGAGCTTGTGAGCTCAGCGAAGCTAAATATTTATAGGCCACTTCGATAACATATACTTCAGGTTTACCAAAATAGTAACTTGAAAATTTCACATTACTTTCATCGAAACCTATACTCCAAGGCAAGGAATTTCCAGCACAGTGTCATTGCTCATTTTTTTGTTTGTAACCTATTCGTTTCCTGTTTTTCTGCCCAATTTCCTGTTGCTTGGATTCCTTAAGCTGTTTCAGGTATTCGAAGATCACCAGAATCTGATTATCATTCTCGGTTAACTTATGTTCTATCTTCTCCAGGCTGTGCAATATCTCTTTGTGTGAAGCCAACATTTCCCTCATCTTGGTGAAGATCCTTACGATCTGGACATTTATCTGTATTGCTCTATCACTGTTTAAGACGCTTGCCAGCATAATGACTCCATGCTCGGTAAAACAGAATGGAGGATAACGTAAACCCATTCTGTCTGCATTGGAGGTCACAATTTGTGACCTCCATTCTTGTAGTTCTTCAGTTGACAATTCAAACATAAAATCTGAAGGAAAACGTTTTATACTACGCCTAACAGATTGTTTTAAAACCTTAGTTTCAACGCCGTACAAATTTGCCAGGTCCCGGTCTAACATTACTTTCTTGCCCCTGATCTGGTAGATCTTATTCATGATCACTTCGTCTGGGACCATTATATGAGTGTCTTTCTTAACCATGTTATTGACTTTTTTTATTTCAAAAGTGTATCACCTATTCAAGGATCATATTTTGTGATGCTAATAATTTGAGGTGTCAGATAGGCACCTCAAGTTTTCGTCAACGGATGGTACTTTTCTGTTGCCGTTATTAGCTTTAATGTTATGAACATTACCATTATCATTGTTGAAACCGGATCGGTTGTTGGAAAACCTTTAGAATATGTGGTCAAACGGTACATTTGACTCACATTTCATAAGTCTGTATATTGCATGTGATCAATTATCAACCCTGAATGTCTAGTAATCCTATTAAGCTTTCACATTTCTGGCAGGAACTGAAACGCAGGAAAGTAACACGAGTGATTACCGTGTATGCAGCTGCTGCATTTGTGATCCTTGAAGTGTCATCCATCATTGTTGAACCGTTGAAGCTTCCCGAGTGGACGCTGACCATGGTTATCGTTCTGCTATGTATTGGCTTTGTAATTGCAGTCATCCTTTCCTGGATCTATGATGCAACCCCCACGGGCATAGAAAAAACCAAACCGGTTGTTGATGTTCAGCACGAAAGTGCACCGGCCACCTCAAATGGTTGGAAGATTGCCAGCTATATCAGCTTTTTGGTGATTGCCGGATTAATACTAATTCATATCGTAGCAGGCAGCAACAGATCTGAGGTGAGCCCTGAGCTTGAAAAATCCATAGCCGTACTACCTTTCCACAACTTCAGTACGGATACTGAGCAGGAATACATGTGCTATGGTTTGACCGATGAGATCATGAACCATCTATACAAAATAGAATCCTTTGACAAGGTAGTGTCACTGACTTCTATTTTGAACTATAAGGATTCCGAAAAAAACATTACAGAGATTGCCGAAGAGCTAGGAGTGAATTTCATTCTTGAAGGCACTTATACGAAGATTGGGGAGCAGTTAAGAGTGACGGCAAAATTGATCGAGGCAAGCACTGACAAACGTATCTGGCAAAATGAATATGATCAACCCTATAAAGAGATAATTGCAATTCAGTCTGATATTGCATTGCAAATTGCTGATCATGTAAAAGTATATTTAACAGATAACGAAAGACAAAAAATTGAAAAGATCCCCACTACAAACCAGGAGGCTTACGAACTCTTACAACAAGCTATTTATACATTTAGTACATTAGAATCACCGACTGTCGATCCAATAATCTCTTTAGCTCAAAAAGCTATCGAGTTAGATCCTGAGTATGCCAATGCATATGCATGGGCAGGCATCTGGAACTTATATTTAGGAGTATATGCTGGCACGAAAGAGATCACTTCAGCAGTTTGGGAGGCAACCCCATTTCTTGAAAAAGCACTTGAACTGGATAAGAATAGCTCTGCAGCTCATTTAGGGATGGCAAATATTTATGAATGGGTAAAATGGGATTTCATTAAGGCTGAGGAAGAATATGTGAAAATCAATGAACTTGAGCCCAATAAACCTATGAACTATGATCTATTGGCACAGTTCTATTTAAAGATGAATCGACTGGATGATGCGCTACTTTTTCCTTTCAGTTCCTCAGTTTACCTTAATACAATACCATTCAGAGCACATTTCTTAAAAGGCAATAAAACTGAAGCGAATAGGCTAATAGACAGTATGTCTGAGGTTTACAGGAATTCCGGCAACTGGATAAATTACTGCGAGATAGGAGATGCATATATCTGGAATGAGGAGTTTGATTCGGCCCTGGTTTTTCTGGAATCAGCCATGGCCAATGATACATTTTATATAATGTTGCCAAGGTTCCAGGCCGGTCTGGCGTTAGCCTACTACAAAACATCGAAAGCTGAACGGGCAAGATCAATTATTAAGAATTTGATACAAAAAAGCGATAAAACAGCAGCGGGAAGTCCCGCATATTATACCGGATGGTTCTATAGCTGGATCGGTGACGGAGATTCTGCCTTCTACTGGTTGGAAAAAGCTTATGAAAACCGGAGTCCGGAATTCCCATGGTTGAAGGTCGATCCTGCCTTCGATAACCTGAAAGAGAATGATCGCTACTGGGATCTTTACGAACGTACCGGTCATAAAGCCTATGATGACTTTATGGCCTCTCAATCTAAGTAGGCTCACCACCTCCCAGTTTTTATCACACCAGGTAATCCTCATTCCCATCCATTCATATATCGAATGGGTATTCCAGGAGAAAGCCTACAAAACGGCGCTTGTGCCGTTTTTAAGCTGCGAGACGAATACCCTGAAGATATTATGAAGAGAAATGAAATATCAGGGGTATAAAAAAGTAAAAGTCCGCCTGTGGAGACGGACCTGGCCCTAAATGTTCAGGGATATGATGGATGAACTGTCGCTTAGTATAAAACAAATTGCATGCCAAAATCGCTACAGCGTCCAATCAATCCCGGTATTTTCATGTTTTTCAAGGTAGTCATTGGTTTTTGAAAAGTGCCGGCAACCGAAGAATCCATTGTAGGCGGAGAGCGGCGATGGGTGGGCTGCCTTTAGAACAAGATGTCTGTTTCCGTCAATAAGGGACTCCTTGGCCTGTGCATATCGACCCCAGAGCAAAAAGACCACCCCGTTTTTTTCCTGTGATACGATCTCAATAACCCGGTTGGTAAAGGTTTCCCATCCTCTTTTCTGGTGAGATCCAGCCTGGCTGTCACGTACAGTCAGTGTGGCATTGATCAGCAGGACCCCCTGGTCGGCCCATTTTTCCAGGCTGCCATGTTCCGGTATGGGAGTGCCCAGGTCCGATTGCAGCTCTTTGAAGATGTTGACCAGAGAGGGAGGTTTGGGAATGCCCTGAGGGACAGAGAAACACAATCCGTGGGCCTGCCCTTTGCCATGGTATGGATCCTGTCCCAGGATAACCACCTTTACCCGGTTAAAAGGAGTGCGCTGAAAGGCATTAAAAATAAGCCGGCCCGGCGGGTAGAGGGTATATTTTTTTTTCTCTTCCACCAGGAACTCTTTGAGTGTTTTAAAATAGGGTGACTGGAACTGATCCATCAGAACTGATTTCCACCCCTCTTCAATGACTGGATTGATTGTTTGCATAGGCATGAAAGTTACCAAAAGTGGAGGAGTGGAGCAACGGTTTAGATGGTAAACCTGGCTGTGACCACAAAGTTACGTCCGGGGGCACTCACTCCTGCAGCATAAGGTTTGTAGAACTGGTCGAACAAGTTCTCTACCGCCAGCATAAAATCAAAATATTTTCCAGCCTCAAACCCCACCTTGATATTGGCGGTCCACCATGAGGGGAATCCATACTCCATGGCTTCCCCCTCATTGTCCTCTCCAAAAGGCGAAAAATCCTCTCTGTTTTTCCATCCCTGATACAGAAAATAGGTGTCTAAGAAAAACCTGCTCTTCCTGTAAGTGAAGGAGGTTCGGCCAAATATGGGAGGAATATGTCCAAGCGGAACATCATCGGACAGATTGTGTCCCTTAGTATAGTTGATGGTTCCTTTCAGGCTGATATTTTTGTTCAGGTTGGAGGTAATGCCCATGGAGGCACCATATATATATGCCTCTCCTGTATTGTAATTGGCTGTTATCCTGTATAGATCACCATCATAATTGAGCGAGTCCTCCCCATTCAGCTGGTAGCCGGTTCTGACGATGGCATCGTCCAGATAGGTAAAGAAACCCACCAGCTGAATCTTCATATAATCTTCAATAAACCTGTTGATTCCAACCTCAGCATTGTATGTATACTCGGGAGAGAGATCGGGGTTGGGAACAGTCACATACTCCTCCTTTGCCCTCACTTTGCCGTAGTCGTCCACATTGGGATTTCTAAAACCAGAGGAAGAGATGATGTTCAGCTGCCAGCGATCCGATGGAGAATAGACCATTCCGACACTCCCGGAGAGGGCTCCGTGGTTCATGCTGATCCGATCATAAGGGAGCAGCGGGTTGGTAAACACTGAATGCATGGCTCCCCAGTTGTACCTGGCCCCAACATTCAGCACCAGTTTATCATGAAGGATCCATTTATAACTGGCATAGGCCGACGCACTCCAGGTCTGGCTTCCTCCCTCGGGGTAACGGGTCTGTGCTGCCTGTCGGTTACCTGTAAGGATGTTTTCATACCATGCCTTTGATTCTACCAGGTTGTGGTTTATTTCTGCACCATAATGCAGTTTGTGCTTGGTCCCCCACATCTTTACCAGGTCGAGGTTCAGACTGAATACCTTCACATCTTCCTGTTGAGCCAGCAGCTCTTCGTTCCTGAATTTACGTGAATAACGGTCCTCATCTATTCTTTGGAACGATGCCAGGGTGGTCATATTGGTGAAGATCGGGTTGTCTTTTTTCAGAACATTTTTCAGGGAGACCAGGAACCTGTTCTGGGGACCATAGTAATATTGAGCGTATTTCAGGTTCTCCCCGCTGTAGTCATTTAGATTATCAGTCCGGTCGATATCAGATGAGGTGGAGTAGTGCATATTCAGGATCCAGTCCACATACTGTGAAGGTGTATACCTGATTTTCTGCAGGATATCCATCTGTCTGTAGCCTGTATTTTTCTGAATAAGCGGATTTTCATTGATTATGGTTGAATCCACACCATCCACCTGGTCCACGAAGTGCATCAACTTCCCCCAGTTATCCAGGGTTGGATTTCTCCTGCTGCCGATCCTGATGTCGCCCAACTCCTTGTAAGTAACACTGGTAAGTGAGGCCCAGCGTTTTTTCCCAATTGTAAAATCGAGATGACCCATTTTGCCATTCATGACCGATGCATATTGCATATAGGCATTGGCATTAAACCGGGTCGTGCTGTCATTGCCCATCTGAGGATCCTTTGTATAGTAATGGATCACACCACCGAGTGCATCACTTCCATACATAATGGATGTGGGTCCGAAAATTACCTCTGTCCGTTCGAGAATGGAGTGATCGATGGTGATGGAGTTCTGGAGATGTCCGTTCCTGTAGATGGCATTGTTTAACCTTACCCCGTCAACCACAAGCAGGATCTTGTTGGCTTCAAATCCCCGCAGAATTGGGCTTCCTCCCCCTCCCTGGGTTCTCTGAACCATAATATTTCCTGTCTCTTCCAGAATATCGGCCGAAGTAAGTCCAGTTGACTCCATCAGTACATTTTCCTTCAGTACATCCACCATATAGGGGATGATCAGGCGGCTCTCCCTGTATTTGGAAGCAGAAATAACATACTCATCAATCAGGATCCTTTTGCTTTGTAGTAGCACCTGTTGATGACCGGTAATATCTGACCGGCTGTATCTCTTTGTTAGATAGGAAGGGTGTTGAAAGACAATGGTATCACTGTCAGGGAATATCGATATGTCAATCATACCCAGAGAGTCAGTAATGGCTGCCCTCTCCCTGGTGATATTAAATACTGCCACATTTTCAATGGGTGTATGATCGGAGGAGTTGATTACCTGTACCTGCTGACCTTTCGCCACTGCTGCAGAAACTAATATGCTTATTATGAAGAGAGTACGAAATATCATGCGCTGAGAAAATACGCAATATTATTACAAAAACTATACCAATTTTTGGTGTTGGTAATTTTCCAATGATCCTGCCTATGAAATTCATATTTTTGATTGACTCTCCTCGCAGCTTGCTGCGAGGAATCATCGATTGATTGTTTATTTTTATTGTGTTCGCTAACCCCGAAGTTCTACTTCGGGGAATGCGCTCGCATAATTCAAACAGGAACTGAATGGTAAGACGCATCATATACGGTGGACTATTTGCGGTAGTTTGTTTGGGACTGATAACGGTTTTCCTCCTCAAACGGTTTGATAAAATAGAGCCTGTTGAGGTCCAGAAGGCCATTCCTGAAGATGTCATTTTTTTCGTCGAGGATATTGATTATGAATACCTGATAGAAACATTTTTACCAGGAAGCCGGACCTGGATCGACTTTGTCAATATTATCCACAGGAGTGAGCTGGATTCCATGTTGAGTATCGCTCTCGGACAGATTCGTACCTCAGAGCCCCTGAACGACCTGTTATTAAATGAGGGGTTGAATCTCTCCCTGCACAAAGTGGGCAAAGATCAGCTTATCCCGCTTCTATACCTGGAGTATTCATCTTCCCACAGCGATCACGATTTTGAACATTTGATGCTGGCATTGCTTGAGAAGAGGGCCATGGTAAATGAGCGGAAATATGAGACAGAAGTGGTGTATGATGTATCGGGCGGACCTGGATTTGTGCCCGGGAAATTCACCTTTGCGTGTCTGGAGGGATTGTGCCTGATCAGCTCCTCCTCCATGCTTGTGGAGGAGTCCATCAGAACCATCCATGCTGAAACCAACCTTGCTTCGGTAGCCGGACTTCAAAAGGTGAGGGAGACTAAAGGCAGGTATGTTCACGCAAACCTCTATATCAACTATGAAAAGCTACCTGACCTTTTCCACCCATTTATTAAAGAGTCAGAATGGGGAAAACTTGATATGTTGTCAAAACTCTCTTCCTGGGGAGAACTGGATCTGGATGTGAAACAGGAATCAATGACACTTAATGGCATGACATATGCCGATCCCGATCTTCCACTTTTCCTTGGAGCCTTCAGGGAGCAGTCTCCGGTGAAGATGGAGTTGCATGAAATGTTGCCTTCCGGAACAACCTATTTTTTGCACCTGGGTATTGGCGACAGGGTGAAGTTTAAGGAACAGGCCATCTCCTATATGAATAGATTGGGGAAGGGGTCGGAAATAGAGGCAGAAATAGAACGGATTGATCAGCAGTATGGAATTGATCCGCTGGATGACCTCGCCCGAATAGTGGATGACGAAATGGCCTGGTTCGCCATTGAAGGAGTGACAAAGAAGCCAGAGGATCAGTTTCTTGTTATCGAGACCAGGAGTCGCAGTGAAACGGTTGAGGTTGTGATGCGATGGGTTGAGCAATACCTCCAGCAACACTCCTTTGATATGCGGTCTATACGAAATGTATATCAGCTGGATAAACAGACAAGCTTTAACATATACAGGCTCTCCGATCAGTTCTTTAAAGGAACCTCTGCTGGCCGCCTGTTTAACAGGTATTTTACAGTTTATGAAAATTACCTGATTTTTGGATCCTCTGTGGATGCTCTCTCAAGGGTGATCTACCAGAATGTGCTTCACAAAACATTTGTCAGCGATCCTGTTTTCAAGGAGATCTCAGATTACCTCTCCAACCGTAGCAATGTAACACTCTTCTTCAGACCATATGCATTTTTGGACTATAGAAAAGAGATGTTGAGTGATAACAGGGCAGATCAGCTGAAAAAGATGGAGCTCTTTTTTCGCCGGATTCCCGGGGTGGTTATTCAATATAGTACTGAAGGTGATCTTTTTTATCAAAGCATCAGTTGCAAATATACACCACAGATCAGGGACAAGGCCCATACTGTTTGGGAAAGCCTGATGGATACTGTTGTTGTGATCAAACCTGCACTGGTTATTAACCATAACACTTCCGAGAAGGAGATTTTTGTTCAGGATTTAGCGAATAAGGTATATCTGATCAATGGTACTGGAAGGGTTCTGTGGAAGCAGCCCGTTGATGGCCCTATACTGGGGGGTGTGCACCAGGTGGATTTCTACAGGAACGGTAAGTTTCAGTACCTCTTCAATACAGCAAAGAAAATCCATTTAATCGACAGGAACGGGAACTATGTGGAACGTTATCCCGTATCATTAAGGTCTGATGCTACCGCTCCTCTGGCACTTTTTGACTATGACAAAAGCCGGAATTATCGTCTGTTTGTGGCCACGGAGGATCGAAAAATCAACCTTTATGATATTGAAGGGAATATGGTAACAGGGTGGAAATTTGGGAAAACAGAATCGATGGTTACAGGGGAGATTCAGCACTTCAGGGTCAACGATAAGGATTATATCGTTGCTGTTGATCAGAACAGGGCCTATTTTCTTGATCGCCGGGGCAGGGAACGGATCAGGCTGAAGGAGAGATTGGTTTTGTCGCCACAAAATCCGCTTATACTCGATATGAATATCAGGGAGGAGAGGCCAAGATGGATCTCTACGGATACCTCAGGGAGTGTCACAGCCATCTATTTGGATGGATCGGTCTCCAGGTTGTTATCCAGGGAGATTTCGCCCGATCACTTTTTCTCTATGGAGGATATGAACAGGGACGGGATTCCGGAATTTATTTTTGTAGATGGTGATAAATTGGATATCGTCATGCAGGATGGCAAGCGGTTGTTCAGTTTCAAGGTGAAGGGGAGCATCAGTGATA
>JAGLTY010000120.1 GCA_023135025.1 Bacteroidales bacterium
TTACGATCCCCTCGATATCAAGCACATTCCATACCCGGACGACCTCTGGTGTGCGGTGATACACCCCCAACTGGAGATTAAAACTGCCGAAAGCCGG
This sequence comes from Bacteroidales bacterium, assembly GCA_023135025.1. GTDB lineage: Bacteria > Bacteroidota > Bacteroidia > Bacteroidales. The sequence continues at coordinate 98 of JAGLTY010000120.1, forward strand.
AAGCTGATCCCGCAAACGGTACCGCTGGAGACCGCCTTGAAACAGTGTGGTAACCTGGCCGGACTTGTGGCCGGACTCTCATCGGGCGACTACCCCCTGATCGGACGTTCGGTGACTGACCTTTTTGCCGAGCCCTACCGTACCCGGCAGCTGCCCGATTTTGCAGCACTGAAAGAATCGGCCCTTGATGCGGGTTCAGTGGGAACAGGCCTTTCGGGTTCGGGCCCCTCTGTATTCAGCCTCTGCAGGGGAGAGGAGATGGCCTCGGGAGTGGGCAAGGTTATGAAAACTCATTTTACGGTTCGCGGTATCGAATCCAGGATCTACATCTCCCGGATCAGCCAGGCCGGTTGTAAAATTATCTGAGATGCACTACTACAGTACCAGCAACAGGGAGGTGAAGATCGGACTGAAAGAGGCCGTTATCAAAGGGCTGGCGCCTGACCGGGGACTCTTTATGCCATCGACTATTCCCGTCCTTACCAGGAAGACCCTGGAGGGGTTCAGGAATATGGAGCTGCCCGGGATCGCAGTCACCCTCTCCCAGGCTCTTTTTGGAGAGGATATCCCGGAATCTGAACTGAAAAAAATTACCGAAGAGGCCATCAACTTTGACACCCCGCTGGTAGAGGTGGAGGAGGGACTCTACGCATTGGAGCTGTTCCATGGCCCCACCCTGGCCTTTAAGGATGTGGGCGCACGGTTCCTGGCCAGGCTCCTGGGCTATTTCACAAAAGAGCTGGACGAGGATATCCATGTGCTGGTGGCCACCTCGGGCGATACCGGCAGTGCAGTTGCCAACGGGTTCCTGGGAGTAGAAGGAATCAGGGTCCATGTGCTCTACCCCTCGGGAGGGGTCACACCGCTCCAGGAGAAACAGTTTACCACCCTGGGAAATAACATCACTGCACTGGAGGTGGAGGGGAGTTTTGACGACTGCCAGCGATTGGTCAAGGAGGCTTTTATGGATGAAGAGTTAACCGGCCATATGACACTGACCTCGGCCAACTCCATTAACCTGGCGCGTTTTCTACCACAGTCATTTTACTATTTCAGAGCATGGGCACAGCTTGAACCAGGAACAAAGGCATTTTTTTCAGTTCCCAGCGGGAACTACGGGAACATGACGGCCGGACTGGTGGCCAGGGAGATGGGACTGCCGGTGCACACTTTCCTGTCGGTCAACAACCTGAATGATGTGGTTGCCTCTTATCTGCTCACCGGCAAATATAATCCAAGGCCCTCCACCCCTACCATTGCCAATGCCATGGATGTGGGCGATCCCAGCAACTTCGACCGCATCCTCGATCTTTTCAATCAGAATTATGAGTGGATCACACAGCATTTGGTTGGATACAGTTATACCGACAATGAGATCCGTGAAGTGATTGGTCAGGTATTTAAGAAAACCGGTTACCTGTGCGATCCCCATGGTGCCACAGGTTACAGGGCCGCACAATCATACAGAAAGGAGCATCCGGAACTGACAGGTATCTTTCTTGAAACCGCCCATCCGGCCAAGTTCAGGGAGAGTGTGGAGGAGGTGATCGGGGAGGCTGTGGAGGTGCCGGAACGGCTGGCCGCCTTTGCTGACAAAGAGAAACAGGTAGTGCGCATTCAACCTGACTACAAGGAGTTCAGGCAATATCTACGCACATGCCACTGATTAATCAAAAGCCAGTGATTAAACTGAATTCAGTTTCTTGGTCTTCTTGCCGGTATCAGCTATCCGCATCCTGGAGCTGAACTCAAACACCTGGGGTACTTTCTCCATGGCAAGCTTCTCTCCACAAAGCTTTTTAAAGGCCATCTCATTCATGGAGCTATCATTCAGATCGGCCACCACCACCTCAGCCTTCAGTGCTTCTCCCAGGATCTCATCAAAGATGGCCGAGATGGAACAGTCGACCACCCCGGGGATGGTTACAATCACCTCTTCAATCTCCTTGGGACTGATGCGCCGGCCTCCCACTTTGATGATCTCTTTGCGCCGTGCCGTATGGAAGAAGAAACCATCATCGTCCCGATAGGCCAGGTCGCCTGTATGGAGCCATCCATCCTTCAGTGTGGAATCGGTTCCCTCCTTATCGCCCAGGTAACCTTTCATAATGTTGTCCCCCTTTGCCACCAGTTCACCCACCACCCCGGAATCCAGCAGCGGATTGCCCTGGTCATCTACCAGTTCCAGGGTCACCCCGGGAATCGCTTTCCCCAGTGAACCCAGCTTATCTTCCAGTCGCTCGGGTGGCAGATAGGAGAGCCTGGCAGTAGCCTCGGTCTGACCATACATCACATAGAAAGTAATATCGGGCTGATTGTCAATAAACTCCTGGATAAAAACCTTGTGGAGCTTCCCCCCCGCCTGGGTCACATACCTGAGGTCGGGAAAATGGTCACTCTTAAATGATTTGGATTTACGCAGCAATACCTGGAAGTGGCTGGGTACTCCTGCAAACCCGGTACACTTGTACTTTTTCAGGTCGTTAATCACCGCCCCCAGGAACATAAAGTTATTGTTGAATACCACGCTACCGCCCACCTTCAGATGTGTATGCAGCAGGGAGAGTCCATAACAGTAATAGAAAGGCAGGACAATCTCAATCACATCATCGGCAGTCAGCTTCAGGTATTCGATAATCGAATCTGTATTGGCAATGATGTTTTTATGGGTGATCATCACCCCTTTAGGTTCACCAGTGGAACCCGAAGTGAAAATAATCTCGGCCAACCGCTCCCCGTCAAAAGGCTCCTCATTGAAAAGGTTCAGATCCAGGCCCTCTTTCCCGCTCTTCTTCTCAGGGATCTCATGATAGACCTTCTCCAGCATGTTCCACCTGGGGTCGCCACTCAACGCCGGGGCCACAAAAGCAATTTTCGAATCGCAAAGATCTACAATGAACCTGAGATTGTTCTCCTCAACGGAGGAGTTCAGCGGAACGCATACATTTCCCGACTTCATAATGGCCATGTAGACCACCATGAAATAGATGGAATTGGGTGCCACCAGCACGATATTGTTATTCTCTCCGTAAGTCTCTCTGATATAACGGGCCAGTTTGAGGGCCTCGCAGTTCAATTCATTATAGGTCAGCTCCTCCTTGTTTCCCAGGAGAACCTTCTTATACAGGAATCCCGATTCCTCCAGCAGATAGTCGTATACGTTCATGGCTCCATACTATGTTTAGATAAAAATATAGTCATTGATCGGTGGTGTCCTCAGATATTCCGTGGTCTCACTTCTCCGTTCGAAATTCTTGTAGTTGCGTTCAATCTCTTCAGCGGTCATACCCATTACCTGGCCCACCTCGGCAGAATCATATTTGTTTTCGTAAGCATACCACAACAGATCCATTACATCGTGGGGGAACTCGTAGAAGAACTCCTCCTGTGTCTGTTCGGCACTGTAGGTATCGGTGGTGGGTGTACGGTCGATAATTCCCTGGGGAACACCAAGATATTCAGCAATCTGGTATACCTGGGTTTTATAGAGCCGTCCAATGGGGAATAAATCTCCACCTCCATCGCCAAACTTCACAAAGAAACCCTGGTCCACCTCGTGCTTGTTGGGTGTGCCAATCACAGCATAGTGCAACTGCTCGGCATGATAATAGACCAATGACATCCGTGCACGCTGCTTAAAGTTGGATGCGGCAATAATGGTTCTCATCTGCAGAGATGGCAGACGTTTTACAATTTCCGAGCCATCCGGGTTGACCACGGTCAGGTGGAACAGGGGCGGCAGTTTGGATCCTTTTCCCTCATGTTTGATTCCGATTTTCATCTTGTGAGTGGCCGGATCATACTCAGGCACCACCTCCTTCACCGCCTGGTCGCGTCGCGAATAACACCCAAATCCATCCAGTGCACCGGTAATCACCTCCTTGATCACCTTCACTCCAAACTTACCTGCCAGCTCCCTGGCCAACTCTTCACTATCGGGACTGGAGTCCTTTTCGGGCATCATCACACCCAACATTTTTTCAGGTCCAATGGCCCTGGCCGTAAGTGCCATACAAACCGATGAGTCAATTCCTCCACTCAGTCCGATTACAGCCCCGTACCTTTTGTGACGGGTAGTGATATCTTCACGTATTCTGGTGGTTAGTTGATCTACAAGTGTCTCCATATCCTGGATCTTCAGGATATCGCGACTAAATTCGGGTTTACTCATTATTGTGATTATTTAAAGATTTATCATATGTAACGGGACATTTCACCCGCATTTCAGATTCACGATAAGGATTGTTCCCTGAGGCAAACATATCCATCAGTATCTGTGTGGAAAGGATACCGGCCACCGCCATATTCTCATTTTCAGTAACCCTCTTTCCCTCTGCCATTTTACCCAGCAGCTTTTCAACCGACCCGGTATTAAAAATACCAAATTTAGTGAGCATCTGCGGTGAAAGCGCCTCCCTTAGGTATTCCGGGGCCTTTGCAGAGGTCAGACTGGACGCCACAGGAGCGCGGTATGCCTGCTTGGGACGGTGTACCACCTGGTCGGGCAGCCGGCCGTTCATCAGCTTTTTCATCAGGTACTTCTCATTCAGTCCCCTGATCTTATGGTTCCATGGAAGCCTGGTACAGAACTCGATCAACCTGTGATCCAGGAAGGGGTAACGCCCCTCCACCGAATGTGCCATGCCCATGCGGTCGCCCTGCGACGACAGCAGGTACCCCGACATAAAGAGTGTCGATTCGAGCCACTGCGCTCTGCTAAGCAGATCAAGGTCACCAAACCCTTCAGGAAGCGTGGAGACAAATGTCTCCACAGGATCGGGTACAGCACCGTCCAGAAAATCTTTCCTGATATTCTCTTTGATGTGTTTTGAGTTGTTCCAGCGGATCAGGTGGGAGTATACAGGCGAATCGGTCTCCTGCAGGCGGTATCCAAAAAACATTTTTAACAGAGCGCTATTCCTGCCCTGGAACTGTGCCAGGTAAGGATAGAGTTTTTGCAACAGCAGCGGCCTGATCTTCGAAGAGGGTTCTCTCGACCAGAACTCCCTGATAATCGCCTCCTTAAATATATTATATCCTCCCAGGAACTCATCTGCTCCCTCACCGGTAATTACCACCTTGATCCCATTGTCGTTGACCAGTCCCGACAAGAGGAACATGGGAACTGCACCGGTTCGGAGTATGGGGATCTCGGTATGCCACAACACCTTTGCAAAGTTATCGGCGATATCCCTGTTCCTGCAGGTGATGGAGTGGTGGGTGGTTTCCAACTGGGAAGAGACGCTTTGCTGAAAGGCGGTCTCATCAAATTCGGCCGATTCAAAACCGATGGAGAAGGTGTTTAATACACCGGGTTCAATCTGTTTGATCAACCAGGTGGTGGCACTGGAATCAATACCCCCACTCAGGTAGGCGGCCACCTGAACATCCGCTCTGAGCCTGAGTCTTACCGAGTCGGTAATGATCGACTCAAACTCCTCCATGGAGTCGGAGAGACTGCGTGCTCCGGCCGTTCCCGGATCCCCATGGAACCGTAGTTCCCAGTATGGTTTTATCTTTGTGTCATGCTCCCTGACCACCATGTAGTGACCCGGTGGTAACTCCTTCACACCTTTGAACATGGTTCCCGGCGATGGGATGGTCCAGAAGGTGAATACCCGGTTCAGCGATTCCGGATCGGGTTCCGCCTTTACATGGCCCGACTCCATCAGACATTTGATTTCAGAGCCAAACACAAAGGCATCTCCCTCCCTGTAATAGAAGAGCGGCCTGATGCCCACCCTGTCACGTCCCAGGAAAAGCTCTTTCCTGCAGGTATCCCAGATGGCAAAAGCGAACTGTCCGTTTAGCTTCTCCAGGCACTTCTCACGAAAATGTTTAAAAAGGAGCAACAATACCTCCGTATCGCTCCCTGTTCTGAAACGATAACCCAGTCCAATCAGCTCATCTCGTAGTTCAATGTAGTTAAAGATCTCGCCATTGAAGACGATCCATAACTCCTCCGCTTCATCGCTCATGGGTTGCTGACCCTGAGCCAGATCAATAATACTCAGCCGGACGCTTCCCAGCCCCACACCCTCACCAATATATATCCCCGACTCGTCAGGTCCGCGATACTGAATCTGCTTCAGCATGTTCCTGACTGCATCGGGACTGACCAGAGGTGTCCCTGGGTTATATATGCCTGAAATACCGCACATAAGGTACCGTTAGGCGAAAACTAAACCAGTGCTGGATTCTTCTTCTGAATATACTCTGCAATGGCATCAATCGATTCGAAATTCTCCTCTACCAGGTCACTGTCCTCGGCCTGGATCTGGAACTTTGTCTCAAGGAAATCAAGCAGAAGCGCAAATCCCATGGAGTCAAATATGCCTTCTACGAATATTTTTGTATCGGACTGAAGAGAGTCAGTCTCTTTAAAAGTATTCTCCTTCACATAGGCAAACAATTCATTTTTTACTGTATCCATCTTCTCTTTTAAGTTTTAATTGAATTCTAAGTAATTGATATTTAGCTTTTTCCCAATTTTCAGAATGTAATAATTTCACATCTTAAAATACGCATAACTTTATGTCAGGTTACATCGTTTTGACCAAAACAGGAATTATATTGAGAAGAAAGGGTTATGATCATACTAAAAAGAGGTCGCAGAAAACTACGGCCTTTTTCATGGGAAAAACGGAGTAAACAGGGGACGAATAGCGCAAATTCCTTGATGAATCTTACAGGCTGCAGATTTCTCGCTATTTGAAC
>JAGLTY010000121.1 GCA_023135025.1 Bacteroidales bacterium
CGGGCAAACAGGTTGGCCAGAGCGGTCACAAAGATGGTTAACGGGATCAGGAATTCGATCAGATCGCCATCCACCCTGACCAGGTCCAGTGTGGCCAGTGCAAGGGTGAGTGAGTGACCAATGGTAAAAGCAGTCACCAGCACCAACACCCTTTTCCACTCCTTCAGACTGTATACTACGCAGAGGGTGAGAATAAAGAGAATATGGTCATACCCTTTAAAGTCAACTATATGTTGCAATCCAAGCTTGAAATAAAGTTCAAATAGAGACATAGAGTGCTAAGAGTTTAGAAGTTTATTTAATTTTGCAGTTATGAGACTGATCGCTTTACTCACATTGGCCATGCTCCTTCCGGTGCAATCCCCGGCCCATCCGCTTCATCTTTCCATCACGAATATAACATATGAAAATGGAAAGCTGAATATCCAGATGAAATCATTCAGAGACGATTGGGAAATAGGCTATTTTCATTACCACAGCAAACCGATCGATTTCACTGACCCCGGTAAGCGGGAGATTCCATGGTTCAGAGAATACCTGAACAACAGATTCAGGATTGCCACCGGAAAAGAGATGCCGGGACTTACCCTTGAGATTGACACGGTGTTCCTGAAGGATGATGCCATGACCATCGAGATGCATGCAACAGTCCCGTCGAGTCCAAATTCTTTGTACATTTACAACACTTTACTTATAGATATTTTTCCCGACCAGACCAATCTTGTGATTTTTGTTTATAAAAAAAAGGAGACTGGTATAAAATTTGATATGAAAAAGCATGATGCAGAAGTGATACTGAGGTGATCGGATGAGAAGATTGTGGTTTCCCATATTATTCCTGGTTTGCATGGCTCTACCACTCCATGCAACCCATAACAGGGCGGGCGAGATTACCCTGACCCAGCTTGATGAACTTACCTACCAGATCAACATCACCACCTTTACCTATACCCTCAGTCAGGCCGACAGGGATGACCTGGAGGTACAATGGGGCGACAACACTTATTCCTATGCCAGAAGGGTGGAACTGGTTAAACTGCCCCACTACTATCAGAAGAATGTCTATATCACCCAGCACACCTTCCCCGGTCCCGGTGTATATGAAATTGTGGTGCAGGACCCCAACCGGAATGCCGATGTAAAAAACATTCCCAATTCGGTGAATGTGATCTTCTCCATCAAGACCACCATCCTGATCAACCCCGACCTGGGAGAAAATTCAACACCCATTTTGCTTAATCCGCCTATCGACAGAGCCGCTTACGGTCAAATTTTCATTCACAACCCGGCTGCATATGACCCCGATGGCGACAGCATCTCCTACAAGTTGACCATCTGCACCGAACTGGATGGCAGACCCATTGAAGGCTATACCCTGCCCCCTGCCAGCGACACCCTGTTCATCAATCCCTATACCGGCGACCTTACCTGGATCACTCCTGCCGATTCGGGCTGGTTCAATATCGCCATTGATGTGGAGGAGTGGCGCCAGGGTGTGAAGATTGGTAATATTGTGAGGGATATGCAGATCGAGGTCTATAATACAGATAACCATGCACCCGTACAAACAGAGCCCGGAGACTACTGCACTGAAGCCGGAAGTGTGCTGTCTGTTGACATTGTGGCCACAGATGAGGATAACGACTCCATAAAGCTATTGGCCACCGGTGGCCCATTCGTGGTTGAGACGAGTCCGGCTACCTACACAGTCGATGAGAGTTCATCAACCATAGGATACAGCAGGGCCCGGTTCGAGTGGAAAACCGATCCGGCGCATGTAAGGAAACAGTACTACACGGTTGTTTTTAAAGCAGAGGACAGTCACCCGGAAACACCCCTGGTGGATATCCGCAATATGAAGATCAAGGTACTGGGACCATCGCCCGATGCACCCACACTGATCCCCGGTAGTAATTCCATAACCCTCACCTGGCCGGCCGATACATGTCTGCCCGTAACAGGATATCAGATATACAGGAAGGCAGGACCCGCAGGCTATCTCCCCGACACCTGCACAGGAGGAGTCCCTTCTGAGACAGGGTTTTCATTAATTGGGAATACCGGCAGCAGGCTTGAGACCCTTTACGTGGATGATAACAACGGCAGCGGGCTGCCTCAGGGAAATGAGTATTGCTATATGATTGTTTCGGTCTACCCGGACGGTGCCCTGAGCTACCCCTCACCGGAAAATTGCACACCGCTGGTAGAGGGATCTCCCTCCCTGGTGGAGGTCAGTGTAACAGAACACTCCAACAGTGGAACCATCCGGGTGGCCTGGGTGCGACCGAGAGGACTCGATACCATTCCAGCCAACGGACCCTATGAGTATATCATTTATCGCTCCGATGACCTTTTGGGAAACAACATGACGCAGGTGGGTTCTTTTACCACAGCGGACCTGAACGACACGGTCTGGCTGGATGGTGCAGTGGATACAGAACTCTTCCCCTGGTCCTACAAGGTGGAGCTATACAATGATGAACCGGGAAACAGGTTCAAGATCGGAGAGGCAGAATCGGCTTCATCGCTCTATCCCGAACTGAAGGGAGAGGACAACCGGATTGTGATCCAGATGCGTAAAAATGTACCCTGGATCAACTATGATTACACCATTTATCGCCTCAATCATGGCAGCGGAACCTATGATTCCATTGGATTTACAACAGATGATCTCTATATCGATGAGGGACTGACCAACGGTGTGGAGTATTGCTATCGCGTCACCAGTACAGGCTGGAGGCTCCTGGGGGGAACCCTTTATGAAAACAGCAACTTCAGCCATACCGCCTGTACCACCCCGGTCGATTCCATTCCGCCCTGTCCACCTAAACTTGACGGATTCTCACTGTGCGACAGCGGATATAACCACCTCTCCTGGAAATTTACAGATCTCTCCTGCGCTGAAGATGTGGTGGGATACAAGCTCTACTACAGTGCAACTTTCGAAGATCCACCCCATATTATTGCTGAATTCGACGATCGTGACGACACACTATATAATCATTACCCCGAAAACACACTGTCGGGTTGTTACGTGGTCACAGCCATCGACTCTTTTGATAATGAATCTGAACCCTCGGTAAGGCTCTGCCTGGATGAGTGTTCCAACTATGTTCTTCCCAATGTCTTTTCACCCAATGGGGATGGGATCAATGATATCTACAGGCCATATAGAACCTCCTATGTGGAACGGGTAGAAATGACAATCTTTAATCGATGGGGCATCCAGGTGTTTTATACGGAGGATCCTGATGTGATCTGGGATGGTAAAATAAATAGCACAGATCAACTGGTTGCTCCGGGGGTCTACTACTATATTTGCTATGTACATGAGTACCGTCTCACCGGTATAGAAGTATATGCGCTTACTGGATTCATCTATGTATTTTCAGGCGACGCTAATGAGGTATTTATTGAGACCAAATAACCATGTGATGCGAAAACGTTCACTGCAGGCCATGCTGCTCTTTGTAACTGTAATGGGGTTCGGACAAACCGACCATTACCTATCCGGTCGAGCATTCATGACCGGCGGATTATACGATTCGGCACTGTTTCACCTGGAGAAGGCGCTTCAGCAAGATCCTGGCAAAACTGAGATATACTACCAGCTGGGAATCTCATACTTCACTCTGAAGAATTACCCGGCTGCCAGGGATGCGTTCTATGAAACTGAGAAACGGCGCAAAGGAATGGGAAGTTTCTACCTGGCGAAAAGCGAAATCAAGCTGAATCATCCTCAGCAGGCTCTGAAGTACCTCCGTATCCATCTCTCCTCCCGCTATAAGAAGAGTGAATCTGAGATCCTGCTGGATGAGGACATTTCCACACTCGACAGGATGCCAGAATGGCAGCAGCTCTGGAACGAAAAACGATGGTATTCAACCCGGGACAGAAAGTTCCATGATGCCATGTTTCTAAAGAGCCAGGGCGACTACCTGGAAGCGATCAACCAGCTGAACACTCTTGAGAAGCAGGGATATAAAAAGAGTTTGGTGCTAAGCGAAAAAGCTGCCATCTACCGGGAGTTGGGGAACATGAAAGCTTCCCGATCGGCTCTGAAATCAGCTGTTAAAAGCGATGTCAGGAACCTGGACGCACTTCAGCAGCTTTCCATAGTGCAGGCAGCAGAAGGAGATGCAGAAGAGGCTGTTGAGGGACTGAACAGGGTAATCCGACAGGAACCGGCACGTTTTGAAGCCTATATTCAACGGGCCGAGGCCCTAAGCCAGGCGGGTGATCTAACTGGTGCCCTGTCCGATATGGAACTCTACCTGACCTATTTTCCGGAAAATGACTCTGCCCTCTACAGGCAGGGATTGATTCAGTTCCAGCATGGAAAATACCTGGATGCGATCCAATCCTTTAACCGGTCACTGACTCTCAACAGTGGAGAGGCCGCATACTTTTTTGCCAGGGGAAGAACCTATGCAGCCACCGGAACAACCAGGTATGCAGAGAAGGACATGTCGATGGCACTGGATCTGGATCCGCTGAATGGTGAGATCTGGTATGAAAAAGGCAAGCTGGCCGACCAGCTGGGAAACGGGAACAGCGCGTGTCATTGCTACCGGAAGGCCTTTCAGTATGGGATTTTTGAAGCCGGTGAATTGATTAATAAGAGATGTAATTAAATGGACTCCCAGAATAGCAATAACAGGCTCAAGCAACAGATACAGTTATTGCGTTCCAGCAACCGCGCAGCTATTCTGGACACCCTCAAGGAGTTGCGTTCTGAAGGGGATGTATCTGTTCTGCCCGATCTGTTTAACCTGATGCTTCTTCAGGAAGATCAGGAGATCCTGGATGAGATTGCAGCACTTCTGAACGATCTCAAGGATAAGGAGGCTGCAGAGATTCTTGCAGAAGCTATTGCCAATCCGGAATATCAAGAGATCCAGACATCCCTTGTGGCTGCCTGCTGGCAAAACGGACTCTCCTATGGCAAACATATCGCCACTTTTGCAGAGGTCGCCGTTTCGGGGGATTACAGTGCAGCCATCGAAGCCTTTACGGTTATTGAAGAGACAGTAGGTGAACTGGAACAGGAGGAGAGGGTGCAGCTGGTTCGCTCCCTGAAATCAAAACTGACGGAGGTGGAAGAGCAGAAAAAACCGCTCTTCGTGGAACTGGTAAAGGTCATCGAATCCTACTAAGCAACAGGCACTGAGTACTGGGCACTAACTAGTGCATGGATGAGAAGTGTTTCATAAACTGTGCCCGCTCGTACACCGATGGATCATCCAGGCTGCCATAGTTCATCCTGCCCCTGAAATCGCCAGGAGATTCATACTGGTTCTTCTCCATCCATTTCTTCATTTCCTGGATCATATCCTTGATATAATCCAGGCCATTCCGGTATAGAACCGAGCAGACCTGCACAGCTGTAGCTCCGGCCAGGATCTGCTTCACCACTGCCATTCCACTGTGCACCCCGGTTGAGGCAGCCAGGTCCATCTGATCCACCTGTGAAGATACAATCCCTATCCAGCGAAGTGAAGTGCGTAGCTCTGCCGGAGTACTCAGGACCTCTGCCGAGCCAAATGACATCTCGTCTGTATTGATATCGGGAGCATAGAAACGGTTGAAGAGAACCACTGCTGCTGCTCCCCGCATATAGATCTGGTTCACCATCCAGGTAATGTTGGAAAAACCGTTCCCCAGCTTCACGATCACTGGAAGAGAAGTTCGTTTTTTCACTTCGGAAACCAGGTGGAGATAACCCTTCTCATACTCCCTGGGATCCTTATCCTTATCGATGGGTAGAAAATAGATATTCAACTCCAGCGCATCGGCCCCGGCTTCTTCAATTCTCCCTGCAAAATCGATCCATTCCGAAGCACTTACACAGTTAATGCTGGCGATAACAGGAATATCCACCGCCTCCTTTGCCGATCTGATCAACGAGAGATACTGCTCCAGTGAGTTCTCACGGGCATAGGTCCTGATATAGTCACCTGCTTCAGGATAATCGCTTCCGGTCGACATGTTTCCTATCTCATAGTTGATCTGTTCCTCAAATAGAGATTTCATCACCACTGCTCCTGCACCGGCAGCAGTCACTTTTTTTATCCGGTCTACCGTACCGGTCAGACCGCTGCTGCTGACAATAATCGGGCTCTTCATTGAGAGACCTGCAAAGGTTGTAGATAGATCTATCATATGGTTCTGTTTCAATAATTTCTTGGACCAAATATAAGGCTGCCGATACGGACCAGGTTGCTCCCCTCCTCTATGGCCAACTGGAAGTCGCCCGACATTCCGCATGAGAGTTGATCAAACGACTCCAGGTTTTCAAACTGTGAACTCTTCAGCCTATCAAATATACGTTTTAGCTGGCGAAACTCCTCCCTGATCTGTTTTGAATTTTCGGTATAGGTGGCCATGCCCATCAAACCCCTGATCCGGACATGATTCATCTCCCGGAATGCATTGGAGCTGACCAACTGAATCAAATCCTCCTCGGTCAGTCCGAATTTGGTCTCCTCCAGTGCGATACGAATCTGCAAAAGGCAGTCGATCACCCGTTCACTCTTTTCCGCCTCTCTGTCAATTACCCCCAGCAGCTTCAGGCAGTCCACCCCATGCAGCATATGTACAAAAGGTGCCAGGTATTTGACCTTATTGGATTGCAGGTGACCGATCATGTGCCACCGGATATCGGCAGGAAGCCGCTCCTGTTTAGCGGCCAGGTCCTGTACCTTATTTTCGCCAAAATCGCGATGCCCGGCCTGGTATGCTTCCATAATCACCTCATCC
>JAGLTY010000122.1 GCA_023135025.1 Bacteroidales bacterium
CCTCCATCTCACCAAAACGCTGTCCACGAAACTGAGCTTTACCACCCAGTGGCTGCTGTGTAATCAGTGAATATGGTCCGATACTCCTGGCGTGCATCTTGTCTTCCACCATGTGTCCGAGTTTCAGCATATAGATCACACCCACAGTAGCAGGTTGGTCAAAACGCTCGCCGGTTCCACCATCATAAAGGAATGTCTTACCATACCTGGGAACACCAGCTTCATCGGTCAGCTCATTGATCTGTTCGATTTTGGCTCCGTCAAAGATGGGAGTTGCAAACTTCTTATCCAGTTTCAGACCGGCCCATCCCAGTACAGTCTCATAGATCTGTCCAAGGTTCATCCTGGATGGTACACCCAACGGATTCAATACGATATCCACAGGAGTTCCGTCTTCCAGGAACGGCATATCTTCCGAACGAACAATCTTGGCAACAATACCCTTGTTACCATGGCGACCGGCCATCTTATCACCCACGGTGATCTTACGTTTCTTGGCCACATACACCTTGGCAAGCTGGATAATACCGGTAGGCAGTTCATCGCCACTGGTAATACTGTGCTTTTTCCGCTTGTAAAGTCCGTCAATCTCCTTGAACTTGATAATGTAGTTATGGAGCAGGTCCCTGATCAGGTTATTCTTATGCTTGTCAGTGGTCCACTTCAAAGGATTCAGGTTGGGGAAATCAAGTTCCAGCAGTTGTTTCTGTGTAAACTTGGTCCCTTTGGGAATGATATCCACATTCAGGAAGTTCTTCACACCCTGTGAGGTCTTTCCGTTCACCAGTTCGAACAGTTTCTCAATCAACTGGGCCCTGATATCTGCAATATCCTTGTGATAGGTATCGTCGATCTTCTCAAGGATCTGCTTGGTGGCAGGACGCGACTTGCGCTCCTTCATGGTACGGGAGAACAATTTCTTATCAATCACCACACCATAGAGGGATGGTCCTGCTTTCAATGAAGCATCCTTCACATCACCGGCCTTGTCACCAAAGATGGCCCTGAGCAATTTCTCTTCAGGAGAGGGATCTGATTCCCCCTTGGGAGTGATCTTACCAATCAGGATGTCGCCGGGAGTTACCTCGGCACCTATTCTGATCAAACCATTCTCATCCAGGTTCTTGGTGGCCTCTTCACTTACATTGGGAATATCAGAGGTCAGCTCTTCCAATCCTCGCTTGGTATCGCGTACCTCCAGGAGGTACTCATCCACGTGTATCGATGTAAATACATCTTCTCTTACCAGTCTTTCCGATACCACGATGGCATCCTCAAAGTTATACCCTTTCCAGGGCATAAAGGCCACCATCAGGTTCCGGCCAAGGGCCAGTTCTCCCTGCTGGGTGGCATACCCCTGTGTCATGATATCACCTTTTTTCAATCTCTGGTTCTTCCGGACAATGGGATTCAGGCTTACACAGGTATTCTGGTTGGTCTTCCTGAATTTCGGAAGTTTGTAGCGCTTCAGATCATCATCAAACCTGACAAAACGCTCCTCTTCACTGTGCTCATAGCGAACCACAATTTCATTGGCATCTACAAACTCAACAACACCATTCTCCTCTGCCCTTATCTGCAATCTGGAATCGCGTACCACATTCAGTTCGATCCCTGTTCCAACTATAGGAGCTTCCGGATAGATCAATGGTACCGCCTGGCGCATCATATTGGATCCCATCAGTGCCCTGTTGGCATCGTCGTGCTCCAGGAACGGAATCAAGGAAGCGGCAATGGAGGCGATCTGATTTGGAGCCACATCCATCAGCACCACATCATCTTTCTCCGCCAGCGGATAGTCCGCTTCATACCTGGCCTTCACCTTGGGATTCACAAAAGTGCCATCCTCATTCAGTGGTGCATTGGCCTGGGCAATCAATTTGTCCTCCTCCTCCTCGGCACTCAGATATACAATACCCTTATTTGCCAGTTCTACCTTACCACCTTCTGTTTTCCTGTAGGGCGTCTCAATAAAGCCCAGATCACTGATACGAGCAAATACACAGAGGGAGGAGATCAGTCCGATGTTGGGACCTTCGGGGGTCTCAATGGGACAGAGCCTGCCATAGTGTGTGTAGTGAACGTCACGTACCTCGAAACCGGCCCGTTCACGACTTAGACCGCCCGGTCCAAGTGCCGACATACGGCGCTTGTGGGTCATCTCTGCCAGTGGATTGGTCTGGTCCATGAACTGCGACAACTGGTTGGTACCAAAGAATGAGTTGATCACCGAAGAGAGTGTCTTCGAGTTGATCAGGTCGGTTGGTGTAAACACCTCATTGTCACGCACATTCATTCTTTCACGAATGGTCCGTGCCATCCTTGCAAGTCCAACGCTGAACTGGTTCATCAGCTGCTCTCCTACAGTACGTACCCTCCTGTTACTCAGATGGTCGATATCATCCACATCGGTCTTGGAGTTGATCAGCTCAATGAGGTATTTTATAATCTGGATAATGTCTTCACGTGTCAGCACCCTGTGCTCCACATCTGTGTTAAGTCCCAGCTTCTTATTGAGCCTGTATCGGCCCACTTCGCCCAGGTCATAACGCTTATCCGAGAAGAACAGTTTATCAATCACATCCCTTGCAGTGGACTCATCCGGTGGTTCGGCGTTCCTCAGCTGCCTGTAAATATGCATAACCGCTTCCTTCTCAGAGTTACAGGGGTCCTTCTGAAGGGTATTATATATAATGGCAAAGTCATTGATATTGGCGATCTCCTTATGTAACAGGATGGTCTTGGCACCTGAATTGATAATCTCTTCGATATGCTCGTTTTCAAGAACGGTCTCCCTGTCAATGATCACCTCGTTTCGTTCAATGGAGACCACCTCACCGGTATCTTCATCCACGAAATCCTCAATCCAGCTCTTCAGCACACGGGCAGCCAGTTTGCGGCCCACCAGCTTCTTCAAACCGGTCTTGGATACCTTCACCTCATCGGCCAGGCCGAAAATCTCCAGCACATCTTTATCACTTTCATAGCCAATGGCCCGGAGCAATGTGGTTACGGGTAATTTCTTTTTTCGATCGATGTATGCATACATCACATTATTGATGTCTGTAGCAAATTCGATCCATGATCCTTTGAACGGAATAATCCTGGCGGAGTAGAGCTTTGTTCCATTGGCATGGACACTCTGCCCGAAGAATACACCGGGCGAACGGTGCAGCTGAGAAACAACCACCCTTTCGGCACCATTGATTATGAAAACACCCCTTTCGGTCATATAGGGTACCGTACCCAGGTATACATCCTGGATCACTGTATCAAAATCTTCATGTTCAGGATCTGTACAGTAGAGTTTCAGCTTGGCCTTCAGTGGTACACTGAAAGTCAGTCCCCGCTCGATGCACTCGTCAATTGAATAACGGGGCGGATCGATGGTGTAGTCGAGAAACTCCAGTACAAAATTGTTTCTTGTATCGGTAATGGGAAAATTATCCTGGAAAACCTGGTACAAACCTTCGTCTGTCCGGTTTTCAGGAGTGGTTTCCATCTGAAAGAAATCATGAAATGATTTCAGTTGAACTTCCAGAAAATCAGGATATTCCAGCTGATTCATGATGGAAGCAAAACTTATTCGGTCTTGATTTTTGTTTGGCATTGACATCGCGTTTTAATCCGTGGATTAAGGGTTGAATTATAAAACTGCAAAAAGGCTTAGACTCTTGCTATGCAAGAATCTAAACCTGTAATGGATAATGCGATTGCCCTATTATTTAAGCTCAACTTCTGCTCCAGCTTCTTCTAATTGGGTTTTGAGAGATTCGGCCTCATCCTTGCTTACACCTTCTTTAACTGGTGCAGGCGCAGAATCAACTACAGCTTTGGCTTCTTTCAGTCCGAGTCCGGTCAGTTCCTTCACAAGCTTAACAATCTGCAGCTTGGCTCCACCCGGAGCTTTCAGGATTACATCAAATTCGGACTTTTCTTCAGCAGCACCGCCATCACCGCCAGCGGCAGGACCAGCTACAGCAACTGCAGCAGCTGCAGGCTCGATACCGTGCTCTTCTTTGAGAACGTCGAGCAGTTCATTTACTTCTTTAACGGTCAGTTCGACCAACTGATCAGCAATTTTTTTAACGTCAGCCATTTTTTATTAATTTTTAATGTATTAGTTTTCTTTTTCTGATAATGTTTTCAGAGCTCCGGCCATTTTTGAACCGCTCGATGCAAGTGCAGACACCAGGTTAATAGCAGGTGACTGTAAGAGCATAAGCAGATCGCCCAGTAACTCATCTTTCGATTTAATATTGGAGAGAACTTCCAGCTGATCATCTCCGATATAGATAGACTCCTCCACGAAAGCTGCCTTCAGTAAAGGCTTCTCCATGGTTTTTCTAAACTCCTTGATCAGTTTGGCAGGGATATTCCCTGTCTCACAGAACATAATAGAGGTGGAATCTTTCAATACATCGTAGAGATCATTAAAATCGCCTTCGGACTTCTCCATAGCTTTGCGGAGTAATGTATTCTTAACAACCAAGAGGCTGATCTCTTTCTCAAAACACTTCCTTCTCAGGTTAGATGTCTCCTCAGCATTAAGCGAGGAGATATCTGTAAGATAGAAATGCCTGGTTTCGTCCAGCCGCTGTGCCAGGTTATCAATGATTACTTCCTTTTCTTCTCTTCTCATCGTATTGAGACACTTTAGCGATTATTATTCTTCGATAGCTTTAGGATCTAACTTTACACCAGGACTCATTGTACTGGAGAGATAGATACTCTTGATATAGGTTCCCTTTGCCGCAGAGGGTTTCAGCTTGATGATTGTGTTTATAAATTCACGAGCATTCTCAGCTATCTTCTCTGCACTAAAGGATACTTTACCAATAGAGGTATGTACGATACCATATTTGTCTACTTTGAAATCGATCTTGCCCATCTTCACATCCTTGACAGCTTTTCCGATTTCCATGGTAACAGTACCACTTTTAGGATTCGGCATCAGACCCCTGGGACCCAGCACACGGCCGAGTTTTCCAATTTTCGCCATTACGGGGGGCATGGTGATGATTACATCCATATCGGTCCAACCCTTTTCGATCTTCTCAATATAGTCATCAAGCCCTACATAATCGGCTCCGGCCTCTTTAGCCTCATCCTCTTTCTCAGGAGTACACATAACCAGCACCTTGACATCTTTACCCGTTCCATGGGGAAGGGTAACAACGCCACGCACCATCTGGTTGGCTTTTCTTGGATCCACACCCAAACGAACATCGATATCAACCGATGCATCAAATTTGGTAGTGGTCATCTCCTTCACAAGTCCTGCAGCCTCACCAATGGTGTATTGTTGGTCCTTGTCTAACTTCTCTAAAGCTAACTTCCTGTTTTTAGTCAGTTTACTCATTTTTATAACGAATTAATTGTTAGACGGAAATTCACCTTTAATTGTAATTCCCATACTCCTTGCGGTACCGGCAACCATTTTCATAGCAGACTCCACAGTAAACGCATTGAGGTCGGGCATCTTTGCTTCAGCAATCTGGCGCACCTGATTCCAGGAAACGCTTGCTACCTTAACCCTGTTTGATTCGGCCGATCCTTTTTTGATCTTAGCCATCTCCAGCAGTTGAACTGCCACAGGGGGTGTCTTTACGATAAATTCAAAAGATTTATCGGAATAGACGGTAATGATCACTGGCAATAGTTTCCCGGCCTGCTCCTGGGTTCTGCCATTAAATTGCTTGCAGAACTCCATGATGTTGACACCCTTGGCACCCAGTGCAGGTCCCACGGGAGGGGATGGATTAGCTGCTCCTCCCCGTATTTGCAACTTGATTAAGCCTTCTACTTCTTTTGCCATTTTATTTAACTGTTTATATACTTACCGCTTACAACATCCGCTGACAACCATACAGGAAGCATTCATGGGTATATCATTGTCTGGAGATTGTAATATTTTAATTATTAACCTTCTTTTTCCACCTGCATGAAGCTCAGCTCCAGCGGGGTCTTGCGACCAAAAATCTTCACCATTACCTTGAGCTTCTTCTTCTCGTCGTTAACCTCTTCGATAATACCGGTGAAACTATTGAAAGGACCATCGATCACCTTCACAGATTCGCCCACGAAGAAGGGCACAGTGATCTCTTCATCACTGGCAGACAGTTCATCCACCTTACCCAGGATCCTGTTTACTTCAGTGGGTCTGAGAGGTGTTGGCATCTGGTCCCCCTCGGAGCCCAGAAATCCAATGATGTTGGGGATATTCCTCAGAATATGAGGAACCTCACCGGTAAGCACTGCTTCAATTAACACATAACCAGGGAAATAGTTGCGTTCCTTGCTGATCTTTTTACCATTCCGAATCTGGTAAACCTTTTCGGTGGGGATCAGCACCTGTGCAACATAGTCCTGCAGGTTTAATCTGCTAATTTCACTTTCAATATACTCTTTGGCCTTCTTCTCTTTACCTCCAATGGCTCTGAGAACATACCACTTCTTTTCCAGATTACTCATGGATTATACTAATTTATAGATGCCTTCAAGGATCTTCTGAAAAGAGGTATCCATTAAGAAGACAATCATGGCAAAGATCAAAGATGCAACCATAACCACCAACGCGCTGTTCTGCAGTTCTTTTACTGTAGGCCAGGTCACTTTGTGTACCAGCTCGTTGTAAGATTCCTTCAGATAATTTACTATTCTCTTCATTCTGATTAATATTTGCACGGGAGGAGCGACTCGAACGCCCGACACCTGGTTTTGGAGACCAGTGCTCTACCAACTGAGCTA
>JAGLTY010000123.1 GCA_023135025.1 Bacteroidales bacterium
CAGGATACCCAGCAGCATGGTTTTTCCCATATCGGCCCCGAACATATCTACCATGGCCGTAGGGGCGGGGTGAGGTGGCAGAAAGCCATGGGTAACAGAGAGCGATGCCAGCATGGGGAGCCCGATGAAGATCAAAGGTAATCCGGTGGCGGCAGCCATGGTAAAAACAATGGGAATCAGGATCACAAAGCCCACAGAGTAGAACATGGGAATGCCCACAATAAAGCCGGCAAGCATCAGGGCCCAGTGAATTCTTTTGAGACCAAAAGCTGAAATCAGGGTTTTGGTGATTCGCTGTGCAGCGCCGCTGTCGGCAATGATCCGGCCCAGCATCGCACCAAATCCCAGGATCAATACCAGCAGTCCAAGGGTATCTCCGATTCCATGCTTCAGCGCTTCTACGGTGTCGTCGAGAGATAGTCCCATGCTCAGGCCCACGAAAAGAGAGACGATAACAAAAGAGATAAAGGCGTTGATCTTTCCCACTGTAATGAGCAGCAGAAGCATGATAACACCAATGATAACAATCAGAACAGGCATGGTTGATTTTTCTTTCAGAAAAATTAAAGGAAGTTATTCTAGCTTAAGAACAATCCTCCAACCTCTTAACGAATAACATGGATTCTGCCGGGGCCAGATGCCTGACAGGCTACTTAATATCCCTGATTTTCATGGAGATCACTTCTCCCTGTTTGGCGTCGATCTTGAATATCTTGTAAAGGACCGATTTGCCTACAAGCAGGGAGCTTGCTACAGAGTTGGATACACCTTCATAGCTTATGGTGACGAACCAGTGGGCCTTATCTTTGGTCATTTCCACCTCTTCGAGCTGCACATTTTCTGCATCCGGGAAAAAGGATACAAGGTACTCTTTGGCTTTGTCGGTGGCCTCTTTAACATTTATCATAATCTAAAGATAGGCAAAACTACTTTTAATTCTTCAAGCAGTTTGTTACTGAAACATCCAGAGCCGCTAGTAGTCCTCCTCTTTCAGCTTCATGTAGGACTGGGGATGGAGACATGCCGGACAGTTCTCCAGTGCTTTGGCTGATTCATATACATAGCCACAGTTCATGCATTTCCACCACACTTTTCCATCTTTCATAAAGACCTTGTCTTCGGAGACGTTCTGGAGTAGCTTCAGGTAGCGTTTCTCATGTTCGGCCTCTACCTTGGCAATCATTTTAAATGCAGATGCAATTTTGGGAAACCCCTCCTCTTTGGCGATCTCGGCAAAAGTGGGGTAGAGGTCTGTCCACTCCTCGTTTTCACCTTCAGCAGCAGCTTTCAGGTTCTCAGCGGTGGTTCCGACAATACCTGCAGGGTAGCTGGCAGTGATCTCCACCATTCCTCCTTCCAGGAAGCTGAAAAAGCGCTTGGCATGTTCTTGCTCCTGGAGAGCGGTTTCCATGAAGATGGCGGCAATATGTTCATAACCCTCTTTTTTGGCCTTTTTGGCGAACATTTCATATCGGTTCCTGGCCTGTGACTCACCTGCAAAAGCCTTCAGCAGGTTCTGTTCAGTTTTTGTTCCTTTCAGTGAATTTTCCATTTTAAGTTGATTTATAGTTTAATGAATTCAGATTTCTCTTCTCCGCAGACCGGACATACCCAGTCGTCGGGCAGGTCGTCAAATTTAACACCCTCTTTCTCCTCATCGTAGATATAGCCACATGCGGGGCACTCATACTTTGCAAAATCCTTTCCGTCTGCAGCTTTTTCCAGCTTGGATTTGTCAATATAGGTGGGCGCATTTTTTGGAGCCGCACCCTTCTTCACCTTCCGGTAGTAGAGATAGGTAAGGGGTTCGGCTTCATCATCCAAAACCTCGGCGTGGACCAGCTCCCCGATAAACATCAGGTGGGTACCCACATCGATGGTTTCTACCATCCTGAACTCCAGAAAGGCGATGGCATCATTAATGACAATGGGAACCCCGGTCTCTCCATAACGGACATTCATTCCTTTTAGCTTATCTGTATCTTTTCCGCTTTTATAGCCAAAGGTGCCGATGGTACCGGCTCCTGCATCAATTTGAAGCACCGAAACTGAAAAAACTCCTGATTTCCGGATCAACCCGGCCGTATGGTTCTCTTTATTGCAGCAGGTGGCAAATCGGGGAGGATCGGAGGTAACCTGGAATACAGTATTGGAAATATACCCATTGCCGTTCTCTTCCGATCCCGAACAGACTACATAAAGTCCGTAGGAAACCTTGAAAAGTGCTTTGTAATCGATCATGTCGGGCGATGTAAGTTTGCTTGAACTAAAGTTAGGGCATTGACAGCTATTCACAAGCGGTGGGTGCTGATTTTAACTTAGTCCAGTTTTAGATAATTTCATCAGCACTCCACAGGTCAGAAGCATGGTGGCGACCAGGAGATAGGGGAGGGTCAATGGGGGGAAATAGAGATCCATCAATATTTCAGCAGTAAGCCAGACTGTCAATACACCTCCCTGAAATATCACCATCCATGACTGAAGGCGGTGTTTCTTAATCACCAGAATGGCAAAGAGTAAGCTGAGGATCCCGTTGAAAACTCCCAGGATAATGGCAGGGAGCAGAAAGTTGTCAAATGGGGTATGGGCAAGCATTTCCTGAGGAAACTGCATTTGCTTTCCGGTTGGATCCAGGATCATACCTATCGCCCCGCCCAGAGCCGAAATACCCAGGAAAAAGAGCAGGACCAGCGATATGGTCCTGGCTCTTTTGTAGTGCTTATTGATATTAGAGCTCATACCAGAAGGCATCGTGCATCACTTCAAGGCTCTTGGGAACGGCCTCCATGGGATCGGCATTGCCTTCAAACTCTACAGAGATATACCCCTTGTAATTGTGCCTGCGCATGATCTCGCCAATGCGAGGGTAGTCCAGTTCAAGGGTATACCATTTTCCACCTCCATAATAGGTTTTGGCCTGCATCAGGAAGGTTTCCGGGGCCAGCTGCTCCAGTTTATCATAGGGATCCTCAAGGAAATTTCCGGTATCGAGGGTCACCTTCAGCCAGGGGGAGTCGATGGCATCCACAATGCGCTGAACCCCTTCGGGGGTGCGTCCCAGTCCCCAGTGGTTCTCCAGTCCCAGTACCACGCCGCACTTTTGGGCCACCGGAATACACTCGGCAATGGAGTCGATGACCCATTTGAACCCGTCATCCTCGGTATAACCTTCAAGAACCGGCTCTATCCCTCGGTTCTCCATCAGATGGTCGAATGACTTGCTGGTTCCCCAGCGGCCGGTATTCAGTCGCATGGTAGGAATACCCAGCTGGTAGGCCAGTTCGATCTGGTGGATGGTCTTCTTGATCTCACTATCCCTTTTCTCTTTTTCAGGGAACACATAACCCTGGTGTGTGGAGAAACCCATCAGATCAAGTCCACTGTGGAAAGCATGTTTTTTCAGCTTATTCAGATAGCTGTTCTCTTCAGAGGTCATCTGTACCAGGAGCAGCTCAATGCCGTCAAAACCCATGGCCGCAGCTTTGTCGATGCACTCTTCGATGGGACTGTTCTCGGGCGGACCGTTAAACTGCCAGAAGGAGTAGGTAGATACCCCAATGGGATTCTGTCTGATTTTTTTCTTTGGCTCTTCAGCAGGGGTGGATGTTTCACCTGTAGTGCATCCTGCAAGCGCTGTTCCTGCTGTAGCAAGGGCGCCTGCCTGTAAAAAGTTTCGTCTGTTAATCATGTTCGATTGTTAGTTGGTTTATAAGTGCAGAAATTTCATTCAGATGTAACCTGAAATGCCGGGGATAATCAGTGATCATCTCCCTGAGGGTAACTTTCTCATTCAGGGCAGAGATCCACTGTTGATCCATTTTGGATTCATCTACCTGCCGGATCAGGTGGACCATATGACGGTTCACCGCTGCCCAGAGCTTGACCAGTTCGCCCCAATCCTCCTCCTGGTATTTCTGGATGGCGATCCATCGGTCGTTGTTGCCCAGGTTGGCATAATCAGGGTAGTTTACCGGGCTCTTTTGGTAGTGCATGTGGATCACCCGGTGTGTATTGTTGGTTGCCGAGTCTACCATATGGCCAACGATCTGCCTGATGCTCCTCTCCTGGCGGTTCTTCCTGTTGGTGATGGTTTTCTCCGGCAGGGCTGCCAATTTTATCTCCCAATTTGAGATCAGAGTGGTGAGTTCTTCACCGATTTCTTTAAAAGTTTGAATCATATCCTTCGAACCCTTGGTTCCAGGTCGGTCAGTTCGGCAATGCGGACCGGGTGGCCCGATTCAATGCTCTTTCGGGCTGCAATGCCAATGAGTATCGACATGGCACCGTCCCGGACACCGGCAGGCCGGTCGAAAGGATCTGCTTTTCCGGGGGGGGTGAAAATCTGTTCGTGAAGTAGTTTATCTCCTCCACCATGTCCGCCCTTCTGGTACTCTACATTATGGACTTTATAATCGCTCCAGAGTTTGTGCAGGATCACCGGCTCTCTGTGCAGCTTCTCGTCCTCCTGCGACATCTCCAGTTCGTGCATATCGGACTGACTAATATTTTCGTTGTTCATAAAAGGAATATCGAGCCAGGCATCGATGCGACCATCCATTCCGTTAAAGGATATTTTCCACCCTTCGTAAGGCGAGTAGGTGGTGAGTGAGTAATTGACCACTGTGTTGTCGCGGTATTTGATCTGTGCCGACATCTTGTCGTAGATATTGATCTCCGGCCTGAAGAGGCAGCTGTCGCGGATATATCCGTCGTACTGTTCATTATTCACATAGAGGTCCATGGCACGCTTGTTCCTGGTAATGTCCCAGTAGAACTTGCATTCAGATTTATGTGAACAGGTACGGCACTTATCTCCCCTGAAAGGTCCGTTGGAGCCATAATACTCCAGGTCGCCATAAGCAAAGACCTCTTCCGGTTCGCTGTTAAGCCACCAGTTCAGCAGGTCAAAATGGTGAGTGGCCTTGTGAACCCACAGGGTGCCGCCCGATTGCCTGAGTCCGTGCCACCTCCGGAAGTAGGAGGCCCCGTGATAGGTATTCAGGTACCAGTGAAAATCTACCGAGGTTACCTTTCCAATGGCGCCGGATTGCAACAACTCTTTGATCTTTGTAATATAGGGTCCCCATCGATAGTTGAAGCCAACAATTAATTTGTTATTGGAGCGTCGTTCTGCATCGAGGATGGCCTGGCATTTGTCTTCATCTGTGGTCATCGGTTTTTCGGTGAGCACGTCGCACCCCATATCGAGCCCCTTGATAATATATTCGTGGTGGGTAGAGTCCTTTGTTGTGACAATCACCAGGTCGGGTTTGGTCTCATTGATCATCTGTTCAAAATCAGTAAAAGTGGGACACTCCACACCCATGTAGCCGCGGGCATATTCAAGCCGGCCGGGATTAATATCGCAAAGACCAACAAACTCAATAATGTCTGGAAAATCCTGCACCAGGGTCTTTCCCCAGAAAGAGGTTCCGCGCACTCCGGTACCCACCAGGACCGCTTTGATTTTTTCTCCTTTTAATATGGCATTGCTGGAGAGGGGACTGGCCATTAGAGTGCCTGCAACAAATGCACCTGTGGTGCCCAGAAATGCACGCCGGTCAAGAGTGCTGCTCATGTTGGTATAGTTTTAAAGGACGGTTTAGAAATCCATCTTTAAAAATACAAATATCTCCGTGGGATAATGATCCAAACAGGAAAAAAATAGTGAAATGTAAGGGTATGGGAAATTATTGGTACTCGATAAAATTGAATTTGATGCCCAGGCGACCCTCCATGATCTCTCCAAGTTCCAGAAGTTCCGGATCGTCAAATTCAAAGTAAAAATTGACAGCTACCTCTTTATCTTGGTCCTGAAGGGGCTTAAACAATCTCATGATATCAAATACACTTTGGACGGAAGCTGTATCTACATATTCCAATTTCAGATCTACCGTGGTTTTATCCCTGGGATCCTTTATATAATCCTCCACCCATTCCACAATCGGTTGGAAAAATTTTCGGGGATCAGACAGGATGGAGTTCCCTGAAAGTTTAAAGTAGCCTGCAGAGCATTCTACCTCGAGGGATTTTTTGGTGGGCTCTATACTGATATTTTCCATATAACAATATTAATCCTTTTCAATTTCAATACCAAACACCGTCATGATTTCATGAGCTTTGTTCAGGTTTAATTCTGTCAGCAGGTCTTTATCATTCTGGAGATTCAGATGCTTTAGCTTATTTAATATGTCTCTCCAGGTGGCCGGATCTTCATTGCAAATGATCGTAAGGAACTTTGCCATATTGGGCAGAGTGTTTTGCGGAATGACATCTTTGAGTTTCTCAATAAAGCCCAATTCGTGAAGAATCGCCAGTTTCAGGTTGATCTCATCAATCTTCCCAGGCATATCCCTATCATCCTCCACTGGAATCTCCAGCTCCACCTGGGCTCTCAGGTATTCCATCAACTTCACATTGTAGGTGAGGTCGACCATATCGTTGTAGATGGCGTACTCTTTAAAAAATGTGGAAGCACTTGATTTCTTGTTGAAGTAGTGGTAGATATCTTCCAGTTTGAAATAGTTTACGAAAAGGTACTTCCAGTTTTCGGAACGTTTGTCTTCGAGCAGACTCCGGTGCCTCTCAATGTACATGGAAGCGTTAGAGTAGTAGGTGGCAAGAAACTTACTCTTCACATCGATGTTCTCTTCGTTGTCGAACAGAAACCTCTCTATCCTACTGATCTCATTCACCGCTCTCCCCCTGGATGAACCATCG
>JAGLTY010000124.1 GCA_023135025.1 Bacteroidales bacterium
TTGGTGGTGATCAGGGGAAGGAAAATCCCCAGTGCCTGGTAGAGAGGGGGAGAGATCTTCTTCAGGATGATCTCCACAAGCTGAACCAGTGATGCAATGACCAGGATAAAGGTGATGGTTCGCATATAGACAATGTCCAGCGGCACCAGTACAGAGTGGTAGATCAGGTAGGTAACCAGGGTGGCAATGACCATCACAAAAGTAACGGCACCGGTCATCCCGATAGCGGTCTCCACCTTACTGGAGACACCAATAAAGGGGCAGATCCCCAGGAACTGGTTGAGAACGATGTTGCTGACAAATACAGCAGAGATGATGATCAGGATATATTCCATGGTCAGGAGGTTTTTTCTTTAATCATATTGGCAAGAACGAGCAGGTACCCCAGGGCTAAAAAGGCACCTGGGGGAAGGATAAAGAGCAGCATGGCATCGCCGCTGATCAGTTTCATCCCAAAGAATGCTCCGCTACCCAGAAGTTCTCTTACAGCTCCCAGAACGGTGAGTGCCATGGTGAATCCCAGACCCATTCCGGCACCATCCACCAGGGAGGACCATACCGTATTTTTGGAGGCAAAGGCCTCGGCCCTTCCCAATACCACGCAGTTGACCACGATAAGCGGTATAAAGAGCCCCAGTGCATCGAACAGGACGGGCACATACCCTTTCATCACCAGTTCAACCACTGTTACAAACGAGGCAATGATCACAATAAAGGCAGGAATCCGCACCTTGTCGGGGATCAGGTTTTTCACCAGCGAGACCACCAGGTTGGACATCACCAGCACAAAGGTGGTGGCCAGTCCCATCCCTAATCCGTTGGTAGCCGAGGTGGTCACCCCGAGAGTAGGGCACAATCCCAGGAACAACACGAATACCGCATTCTCCTTGATAAATCCTTTGCTAAAGTTCTTCCACTGGTTCATATCAATCTGCTTTTTGACTTTCCACAAATGCTCCATAGGCGCGAGTTACTGCATCACAGTAGGCCCTGGAGGTGATGGTTGAGGCTGTAATGGCATCCACATCGCCCCTGTCCTTGGTTACAGCCAGGTTAAAGCTATCGGGGTGTTTGCCCATAAACTGCACACTGAAATCTGATTTGCCCTTCTCCATCTTATCGCCCAGTCCGGGTGTCTCTGCATGTTTAATGACGGCAATATCGATGATGGAGCCATCGGGGGCAAATCCCACCATCAGTTTAAACTGTCCGCTGAACCCCTTGTTGGTAAAGGTCTCTACAGCGGTTCCCAGAATCTCCTCACCCTTTCGGGCTGTATAGAGATAGAGGCTGTCGCCATCTACAAACATGCGTTCCACCTCCTGGGAGGGCTCGTTGTCAAAGCCGGGCACCACCACCTGGATGGCCTCGTTCTTTTTCTTCAATTCGGCCAGGCGGATGGGTTCCTTGGTGATCGCAAAGACCGACCCCAGCAGTCCGGCTGCCACCAGTGTGACCACAAAAAGGGTCGCCACCATACTCAGAAAAGTGGATTCCTTTTTAGCCATGTTTCACCTCCTTCCCAAAACGTTTCGGTTTAACAAATTTATTGATCAGCGGAGTGAAACCGTTGAAGATCAGAATGGCAAACTGTACCCCTTCGGGGTAGGCACCAAAGACCCGGATCAGCACTGTTACAATCCCGATCCCCACTCCGTATAGAATCATTCCCCTGCCCGTCATGGGTGAAGTGACATAATCGGTGGCCATGTAGATGGCCCCCAGCATGAGTCCGCCGGTAAGCAGGTGGAACAGTGGATCGGCAAAGCGGTCGGGATTAGCCAGCCAGAGGATACCGGTAAAAACAAGTACGGTACCCAGAATGGTGAGAGGGATGTGCCATGAGATGATCTTTCGGTACATCATATAGAGCATTCCGATCAGCAGGGCCAGTGCGGAAACCTCTCCTGCCGAACCCATTGTTTTGCCTATCAGGAGATGAAGGAAAGATGGAATTTCAGGCATGATCTCCCCTACGGTTTTGACAGCCAGCCCCTCTTTCATAAGCCCCAGCGGAGTGGCACCGGTCACTGCATCGGTATATTGCATCCATTGTCCCGGTTCGGGCCAGGCAGTCATAGCTACAGGGAAGGAGATAAAGAGGAACACACGGCCCACCAGTGCCGGATTAAAGATATTGTTCCCCAGGCCGCCAAAGGTCATCTTTCCGATCCCTACTGCTGCCAGTGCACCAATCATCACCATCCAGAAGGGAATATTGGTAGGGAGGCAGAAGGCCAGCAACAGACCTGTAAGCAGGGCAGAACCATCCAGGTGGGTCGGTTTTACCTTCATCATATAGCGCTGGATCAGGTATTCAAATAGAATAGCGGATGCGACCGAAACAGTGGTTACGATGATCATCCCGATCCCGAAATAGTAGACCGATACAGCCAGGGCCGGAAGCAGTGAAATAATCACCCCATACATCAGTTTCGGAACCGATTCGCCCGTATAGGCATGTGGTGAAGGTGATACAATGAATTTATTCATCTTAGTGGATATGATTTCTTAAACAGCTTTTCGTGCTCTCATGATTTTACCAACTTCCGCTTTCCCCATCCTGATATAGTCGAGAAGGGGACGTGAAGAGGGACAGGTGTAACTGCAGCTTCCGCATTCAATACAGTCCATCACCTTCTCCGGCTCCATACGTTCATAGAGGGCCTTTTCAGAAAGGGTCATCAACAGGTAGGGTTCCAGCCCCATGGGACATACGGTGACGCATTTTGAACAGCGGATACAGGGCTTTACCTCTCTGCGCCTGGCTTCATTCTTATTGATCAGAAGAATTCCTGAGCTTCCCTTTACAATGGGGATATCAAGTGTCGGCAGGGCTTTCCCCATCATGGGACCGCCATTGATTACCTTGGCTGTATCATCGGGCACCCCTCCTGCCTTCTCAACAAGAGAGGAGATGGGTGTGCCGATCCTTACTATAAAATTAGAGGGTTTCTCCAGCGATTTGCCTGTTACTGTAACCACCCTGTCGATCAGGGGCCGGTTTTTCATGACCGCATCATAGACAGCAAGTGCGGTACCCACATTAAATACCACCACACCCACATCGATGGGCAATCCGCCCGAGGGTACCTCTCTTTTAAGCAAGGCCTGTACCAGCTGTTTTTCACCTCCCTGGGGATATTTCACCTTTAATCCCTGTACAGTCACACTGCTCCCCTGGACCACCTGCTTCATCTTCTCAATGGCATCCGGCTTGTTGTTCTCAATTCCGATGATGGCTTTCTCTACTCCCAGTCCTTTCATCATAAGCTGTATTCCAGAGAATAACTCTTCGGTGCGCTCCATCATCAGCGAGTGATCGGCCGTTAGATAGGGTTCACACTCCACCCCGTTGATTATCAGGTATTCTGCGGTCTTACCCTGGGGAACCGTCAGTTTTACGTGGCTGGGAAAGGTGGCTCCGCCCATTCCGACGATCCCTGCTTCCAGGATCTTTTTACGTATATCTTCTGCAGGAAGCACTGAATTTCTTACCAGGTCGTCCGACCGGTCAATGGTCTCCAGCCACTGGTCGCCCTCCACCTGGATCTGCACTGCCATTTTGCGGTATCCCGAGCTGTCCATAAACAGATCCACTTTCAGCACTTTCCCCGAAACCGAGGAGTGAATATTGGTGGAAACGAATCCTGCAGCCTGAGCAATCATCTGCCCCACTTTTACCTGGTCGCCACGATTCACAAGCACTTTAGCCGGGACACCCAGGTGCTGCGACAGGGGGATTACAGCTACTTCAGGAGGGGGTAGTTCTACAATGGTTTTGCCTGCCGATAGTTTATATTCGGGGGGATGCACACCACCCCTGGAAAATGTTTTAAGACTCATCGGTTTCTATTTTATCTGTTTTCCTGGGTGGAAAGTTGAGTTCAAGGATGGCATTGGTGGGACATACGACCACGCATTTACGACATAATTTGCATTTTTCGGAGTCGATAAATGCCTTATTATTCTCCATGGTGATGGCTTCATGGGGACAAACTTTAAAGCATTTAGCACACCCAATACAGGCCACACTGCAATTTTTCTTTGCCACGGCACCCTTCTCCTCGTTGATGCAGCTTACAAATATTTTCCGGTCCTTTTTATTCTTTTTCCGAAGCTCGATGATATCCCTGGGACACGCCTCCACACAAGCTCCACAGGCGGTACATTTATCATCCACCACCACAGGCAGGTCAGTGACCGGATCCATATGGATGGCATCGAAATCGCATACTACCACACAATCTGCTAAACCCAGACAACCGTGGGGACATCCCCCCTCGCCGGAGTAGAGACTGTGTGCAATTGCACAGGTGGGTGCACCATCGTATTCAGTGACCCGGGGCCTGAATTCGGGGGTGCCGTTGCATCTGACAACAGCTACTTTTGGTGCCTGTTCGATGGCTTCTCTTCCCAGGATAGCAGCTACTTTTGACATGGTTTCGTTTCCACCCACAGGGCAGAAAAGATCATCCCAGGTATCGGATTTTACCAGTGTTTCTGCAAAATTGCGGCAGCCGGGAAATCCGCATCCACCACAATTGGCTGCAGGGAGGGCCACTTCCACCTCGTCGATGCGGGGATCTTCATATACTTTGAATTTCTGAGCTGCAAAGTAGAGAATAATGGCAGCAGCGGCCCCTATGGCAACCAGTGTGATAATGGTATAAATAATAATCTGGCTCATTGCACAGTGAAAGTTTTCTTTATGCTAAATGTAAAAGTGGATGATATTCGATTCCGGAACAGATAGAGCATCAGGTAGTAGGGAACGATCGACAGCAGGGCAAAACTGCCAGCCTGAAGCTCCCCGGCTCCTGCGGCGAGCAGACCCACCAGTACTATCATCAACAGCAGGAATGGGTAGACGTAACCCAGGGCAACCGCTTTGAAGCCCAGTCGTTTCGATACCTGAACATAAACAGGGTCTCCCTGCCGGTAATTGGCGCCATGCAGGGGAACATCCAGGAACTTCTCTTCCTGGTCGGCAGCACTGCAAACCCCTTTGGCATGACAGGAGGCACATGCAGAGACACTCTCAATTCTTACATGTGCCACATCTCCATCAATATGATCGATTATACCCTCGTGCTCAATCATGGGCACAAAATTATTGATGTTGGATGAATCTCATGTGCTGAAGGATACATTAATCTTTTTTCTCAGCTATTTATTTTCGATTTAAATAATGCTCTCTGAAAATGGACTCTTTCATCTGGGATTGATAGTCCGTTTTGGATTATTCTTGTTAATTTGGCGCAGTTATTGGATATAAAGTTTTCTGCTAATCACTATGCGGGAGCGTTTAAATATAACAGATCGTGATATGAGAAAAATGAGAATTGCGTTGAATGTAGTATATATGATTCCTTTCATACTTCTTTCAGCTTGCAACAATGAGAAGGAGAATGAAGCACCCACATGTGAAATAGTGAACCCGGTGGACGGAGAGACGATTATGCAGGGGGATCAGGTAACTATTTTGGTGAAAGCAGACGATAAAGACGGTTCCATTACTGAGATAGTGCTATATATTGATGGTGAAGAGGTGGGGCAGACAGAAGCATCCTCTTACGAATATGAATGGAACACTGCAGACTGTGAAGTGGGGAAGCACGTTGTAAGTGCAGTGGCCTCAGATGATGAAGAGGAGGCTGTTGCTGTTAATATTGTTGTTCTGGTGGATACTCCTGGTGGATTTAATCCCGACCTGACCTATGGAACGGTGACTGACATTGACGGGAACAGCTACGGGACCATTGCGATTGGTGATCAGACATGGATGGCCGAGAACCTGAAGGTGACCCATTATGCCAACGGAAGTGCAATTCCACAGGTTACTGATGAATCGGAATGGGATGCACTGGAGCCTGACGGGAAGGCTTATTGCTGGTATGATAACCTGATTGAATACAGTGATACAAGTGGTGCGCTGTACACCTGGGCGGCAGCAATGAACGGAACCGCAGGTAGTGATACTATTCCCAGTGGAGTTCAGGGAGTATGTCCTGATGGATGGCATATTCCGGCTGATGCAGAATGGAAAGTGCTTGAGATGTTCTTGGGTATGAGTCAGGCGGCGGCAGATAGCTATGACTGGCGTGGAACCGATGAGGGAGGTCAGTTAAAAGAGACCGGTTTTTCACATTGGGATGGTGCCTATACCAGCGGTTCCAATTCAAGTGGTTTTACCGCCATTCCCGGGGGCTTCCGTGGTGTCAAAGGGGTGTTTTACAGTGTGGGCCAGTATGCCACCTTCTGGACGGCAACTGAGAAGAGTGGAACAGATATGGCCTGGTACAGAACGCTCTATTTCGACAAAGAACAGGTATACCGTCAATACAACTACAGGAGTCAGGGTTTCTCGGTTCGCTGCGTCAAAGATCAATAGGTCTTTAACTAATCTTCCCCCAGTCGATCCGGTTGGGGTTTCCTTTTTTAATGTGTTTGGTAAAGATAAAGTTCTTTTCCAGCTGAAGCTCAGAGTCCTCTGAAATGATATTTTCGGCAGTATCGCGTGCAAGATAGAGGATCTGGGTGTCTCTGCCCAGGTGAGCGATCTTCAGGTTGAAGGGAACGCCACTCTGCTGGGTCCCCTCAATATC
>JAGLTY010000125.1 GCA_023135025.1 Bacteroidales bacterium
CGGTTGCCAGGTCGATGTAATAGGGCTCCTCTCCCCACAGGAAATAGACCGGACTGTAGACCCTGTTCTTCAGGTCGCCGATCAACTGGTCGTAGGTCATTCCCAAAACTACTTAAAATTTCAGGTGTTTCACCGATTCGCGGTGATCGATAATCTCATGCAGCGAATCAATACCGATCTCCAGGTGCATTTTCGCAAAATTCTTGGTGACCATCTTGTCGCTCGCCCGGGTTTTGACCCCCTCCGGGATCATGGGCTGGTCAGAGACCAACAGCAGTGCACCGGTTGGGATCTCATTGGCAAATCCAACAGTAAACAGGGTAGCTGTCTCCATATCGATGGCCATGCTCCTCACCTTCCTCAGGTACTTCTTGAATTTATTGTCGTGTTCCCATACCCGCCGGTTGGTGGAGTAAACCGTTCCGGTCCAGTAGTCCTTGCCCAGGTTCCGGATGGTTGTGGATACGGCCCTTTGCAGGTTAAAGGAGGGAAGGGCCGGCACCTCGTGGGGCATATAGTCGTCGGAGGTTCCTTCGCCCCGTATGGCTGCAATGGGCAGGATCAAATCGCCCAGTTCATTCTTCTTTTTCAATCCACCGCACTTGCCCAGAAACAGTACCGCTTTGGGACTGGCGGCTGCCAGCAGATCCATTACCGTGGCCGCATTGGCGCTTCCCATACCGAAGTTGATCATGGTGATACCGTTAAAGGTGGCTGCGGGCATGGCCACTTTTCGGTCCACAACTTTGGTATTTCCAATGGCACAGAACTGGTCGAGATAACCCTGAAAGTTGGTCAGCAGTACATATTTTCCAATTTGCTCTGTCGCCACTCCTGTATAGCGTGGGAGCCAGTTTTCAGTAATTTCCCGTTTTGTCTTCATAAACCTCAATTTCTGGGACCATACCCAATTTTTCGTTCGATCTTTATTACATTGTAACTTCATGCGAAGATAATCCATTTCATGCGAAAACTGAATCTTCCGGCATATGATTTCAGGTACAGGGAGGAAGGTGGGAACCGTTTGGTGCTGGATATTTACCGGAAACGCTTTGTAAAGCTCACCCCGGAGGAGGAGGTTCGGCAACGATTTGCCCGTTACCTGGTTGAGGAGAAGGGCTACCCGGCCTCGCTGGTGATGACCGAGTATTCGCTGAAGCTGAACAAGATGACCCGCAGGTGTGATATCCTTGTGCATAAACCGGCCGGTCATCCTGCTGTGCTGGTGGAGTGCAAGGCGCCTGAGGTCACCATCAGCCAGGCTACCTTCGACCAGGTGGCGCGTTACAACCTGGCCTTCAGGGTGGAATACCTGATGGTCACCAACGGCCTGAAACACTACTGTTGCAAAATTGATTTTGAGACAGAGAAGGTAATTTTCCTAAGCGATATTCCTTCCTATGGGGAGATATAACTCAATCACCTGCTAACTTTTGAAATAGCAATTCATCTTCATAGCTGCGGCCATTATATAACCACTCCCTCTTTCTTCCGCTCTCAAGGAATCCGGCCTCTTTAAATAGTTTGATGCTGGCGCTATTCCCGGCAGCGATATTGCAATAGAGTTGGTGGAGGTGCAGCACGCTAAAGCAATACCCCATAAGGGTTTCCAGTGTTTCCCTGGCATAACCGTGCCTTCTGTCGGACGGCTCGGCAATCAGAATTCCCAGGCCGGCCCGGCGGTGGTGCGGGTCAAAGTCAAACAGGTCAACTGCACCTACCGGACGGTGGTTGTTTTTCAACTGGATTATCAATCTGAGCTGCTTCGCCTGGAAGATATCTTTCCCGGCATGTTCGAGGTACCAATTCAGCACATACCTGGAGAAAGGGGTAAGAGTACCGGAAACCTGCCAGACGGCGGATTCATTTTCCCAAATATAGAGAAGATCCAGATCCTCAGGTTCAGGTGCTCTGAGGGAGATGGTTTTGTTCTCCAGGATATGCATGCTACTTCTGCTTATAGGAGATAACCCGGTAGGTTGATTTTTCGCCTGCCAGTGCCTTGAAGGAGTCGGTGGTAGCATCGTAGAGCACCTCGATCTCCTCACCTGTCTCTTTATTCACCAGGATGATGGCGAAATCCTTCTGGCTTATTCCGGCGGGACCCACGGCCAGTGTGAGTTCATCACTGACAAAGCCTTCCTGATCAAGGATCTCCACGTACCACAGATCCCGCATCCCGATCGCCTCATTTGTATAGCGGGTATAGAGTGCCTGCAGTCCGTTATTGATGGGCACATAGAATGTGTTATCGCTTGTGGTGTTCAGGGGATACCCGATGTTGGTGGGCTGAGTCCACGTACGATTCTCTTCCAGCTCACATCTGAAAATATCATAACCACCCATATTGAAATGTCCCTTTGATGAAAAAATAAACCGTTCACCATCGGGAGACATATAGGCGGAGGTCTCATCTTTATCCGTATTGATCTGATCCCCCATGTTTACAGGATCACCCCACTCTCCGTCTCTCTGCCTCTCAGAATACCACAGATCGAGTCCTCCCTCTCCACCACGCCGGTCGCTGGAGAAATAGATGTGCCGGCCATCCGGACTGAATGAGGCGTGGTCCTCGTTGCCGTTGGAGTTGATCGCTCCTTTGATTGGTTCGGCCGGACTCCAGATGTTGCCGTTTAAGCGGCTGATCCAGATGTCGGTATTGCCCCTTTTGTCGGTTTTGACCAGCAGGAGGCTTGTTCCGTCGAAGGAGAGACCAGAAGGCAGGAGATCGCCGTCCGAAACGATCTGGGGCGTGATCAACTGAGGAAGCCCCCACTGGTTCTCCTCTCGGATCGACATGTAGACCGCTTCGTAGAAGGTCTTGCTATTGGCCCAGACCATCACCCTGCCATTTCCGGAGATCACTCCGTTGTAGTCATCACTGGGACTGTTGATGGGTTCATTGAAATAGAGTCCCCGTATATTGATTTCAGCATCCTTGATAATCTTGGCTCTTTCCACTGCCAGTATGGCCTCTTCGGTGATCCGGGCATTGTATTTTTTTTCAAAATCTTTCAGATCCCGGAAACTGTTGAGGGCATCAAGTGCTTCATCCATCTGGTTGGTTTTGCTATATGCCTCAGCCAGGTAGAACCAGGTGTGGTGAGGGGCCCGTTTTTCTGAAAACTTGTTGCTTTTGTATTTCAGGGCGATACTCTGGGTGGCCTGCTGCAGGTAGGGAATCCCTTTATGTTCCGATCCCTGGATATTGTTGTAGCACCTGCCAAGCAAATATTTGACATTGGCATTATTGGGCTCAAAACTGAGAACCTCATAAAACAGATAACCCGCCTCCTGGAAATCCTCCTCCTCTTCATAGAAGAAGAGTGCATCGTAAAAATTGGTCTCCGCCGTCTGGGCCAGCAGGGAGACTGTAACCATACAAAGTAATATGGACAAAGACAGGTGTCTCTTCATACCTTTCAGGATTATAAAACTACTCATCCAGTTTTAAATGGTCAGGAACCTCCACTTTTTCCATTTCGATAATCACATCTTCCAAAATGCCAACCTTGAATTCAACCCTCCGGTTCAGCATCCTGCCATCGGGAGCATCTCTCTCATCTCTGGTTGTGTTCCTGGCCACGTGCTCGCTCTCACTCATCCCGGTTGCTATCATTCGATCGTTTGAAATGCCGTTAAGTATCAGGTACATGTATACGGATTTTGCGCGATCAACTGAGAGACGCTGGTTGTAGTCGAAGGTGCCCTTGGCATCGGTGTGCCCGGTAATTTCAAGCTGTAGGGTGGGATGTTTCTCCAGGATGGATGTGAGGATATCCAGTTTTGATATGCCCTCTCTGGAAAGTACATCGCTGTCAAAACCAAAATAGATGGGCCTCAGGTAGTATTTCTCCGGTGGAGCCTTTTGTTCCGGTTCCGGTTCGGGCGTCTCTTCTACCACTGCCTCTTCCACCACCTCCTCCTCTTTGTCCATGCTTACCGGAACAGGTGTTTCGTTGCGGCCTATCATCTCATATTTAAAGAGATCATATTCCAACATTTTTCCCTGAGTGAAAATATATGAGCTGTTCTTCTCTTCCAATCCCATGGGTGAAAATGTGTAGTCATCATCGGAGGTGTTCAGAGGGTAACCAAGGTTGACAGGTACATTATGCCAGCTTCCATCTTCAAGCAACTCCGAATAGAATACATCGAATCCTCCCATGGTACTGTGTCCCTGTGAACTGAAATAGAGCCGTTTTCCATCCGGACTCATCACCGGTACGTCCTCATTCAGCATGGTATTGATAGCCGGCCCCAGGTTGACAGGCTCTCCCCATGTGCCGTTGTCCAACATATCGCTCCGGAAGATATCCATACCACCAATGGACTTTTTCCTGTTACTGGAGAAATAGATCGATTTACCGTCGGGCGAAAGGGTCGCATTTGCCTCGTAATATTTGGAGTTAACTGGTTTTCCCACGGAGACTGCCGGGTTCCATCGTTTGTTCTCATAGACTGAGATATAGATGTTGCTTGTAAATTGGTCTGTTACAGCCAGCAGCATCTCTTTGCCGTCGTTAGACAACCCTACCACATCCATATTCCCGTCAGAGGCGATGGAGGGGGTAATGTTCATGGGTTTGCCCCATACGTCGCCCTTTTTGACTGCCACGTAGACACCACTGTAAAACGGATTTTTTCCCATAAAAGCCATGGTCTGGAGGTCGCCCGATACCATCATGTTGTACCTCGATGTGTGGGTCTCCTGGAGCTGTCCCAGGTTCCCAATCTTATAGTCAACTGGACTGGTGGTTCCTACCAGTGCATTTCCGCAGGAAACGATCTGCTGGTCCACATAAGCCTGCAGGGTTTTATCTTTGGGATCTATATATTTGGCAAATGCGTTATACTTCTCAATGGCTTTATCAATCTCCATATTGATCCTGTAGGCGTTACCAAGGTATAAAATTGCAACAGGGGGGGCACTCTTCTCTCCAAACTTCCCCTCCTTTGCATTGGTCGAGATGCTCTCTTCTGCTTTTTCCAGGTAGGGGATTGATTCAGTTTTTCGCCCGGGAATATTGATCAGACATAATCCCATACGATAGTTGATATATGCATTGTCCTGGTATCCCTTGTTATACACTTTCCCGAAGGCATACAGGGCCTCCTCGTAGTCCTCCTCAGCAAGAAAGAACTCACCATCGTTAAAGTCAACCCTGACGCTCTGGGCAAGGATAAGTGAAGATAGAAGACAAAAAGACGTGAACAGGAAAAGTCTTCTCATTTCTGGTGGATTTAGGGTGAATATTACAAATTTAAAAATTTAATTGACAGTACAATAATATATGGAGTATAGAGATCACAATAAAACCACCGGTTAATTTCCTTTTTTCTCTCTCTTTTCACGGCGCCTCCACCAGGCGATGAGAAACCAGATGAGCCCGGCTCCTGCAACAGCAAGCAGAACCAGCACGGGCCAGCCTGTTTTACTGTTGGGGGTAAACAGTTCGGAAAGTAACTGTTCAATCTCCTTCCTGCTCTCTCCTCTCTCCTCCAGTTCTCCGGATAGCAGATCAATCAATTCATCAATCGTATAGATCTCCTCGCCGCGAAGATCCAGCGATTCCAGTATATCTTTGATAATGCCATCGCTGTTATTGAGCAGCTCTTCATATAGCTGATCAACCTCCAGCGGCCTCTCCAGGCTCTCCAGCATCGCCTTCCTCACATCGTCCATGGTAAAACCCTCTGCTTCAACCACCTTCTCCAGGTGACTGAGCAGCTCCTGGTCAGTGTGGATACCTTCAGCTTCCAGGTCCAGTTGCTGCAGATACTCCTTCAGTGGTCCGTCCGACTGTTCAATCAGCAACTGCCTGAGCAGTGCTGCATGGTCATCTGCAAGAACATATGAAAGCAGCACATCCACCTCATTGTTACTGTATCCTTTTGTGCTGGCCTGCTTATAGAGATGTTCAAACAGTTCCAGTTCATTTGTGATCCCTGATTCTGCAGAGTCGAGGCTGACCAGCTCATCATGAAGGGCGCTATCGGATCTGCTTTTCAGCTGCAACATCATGATTCCCATTGGATCCTCATAGATGGGATCTGCCGGGATCGCTGGCTGCTCATCAGCAATATCCACCGTCTCAACTTCCTGCGGTGAAGCCAATCCCACAGGTTCGCTGCCCACCACTGTAAAGCGGTTCCGGTGAATGTTCCCCTCCTTATCGGTCATCTCCAGCTCCACCTCACTGCTGCCCGGCAGGGGAACAATCTGCAGGTCGGTTTTCCGTTTCT
Source organism: Bacteroidales bacterium (assembly GCA_023135025.1). Lineage (GTDB taxonomy): Bacteria > Bacteroidota > Bacteroidia > Bacteroidales. Next base: position 6,247 of record JAGLTY010000125.1, read on the forward strand.
CTGTCACAATGGTATCCGTTCCGATCAGCGTAGAATCCTGGTAGGTCCTGATAATAACGGTACTCCCTTTAGGTACAATGACAGGTACAATAATAGCGACATTGGCCACTCCTTCAAACTGTGATTCCTTCAATTTGACTTTGCTCTCTTCACCTTCATACAGTTCGGCCTCTTCTTCAATGAGTGTGAGCTCTATGTTGTTGTCAAGCGTGATTCCTTCTTTTTCTGACCCGGCATTGATTTGAATTGGTCTGATCAGCTCCTCATATCCTTCACCTTTGAAATGAAGCGTATAGATTCCCTGTTTCAGTTCGAAGGCAAACGCTCCCTCTTCTGTCGGTGTGGTGTAAATGAGCGTG
>JAGLTY010000126.1 GCA_023135025.1 Bacteroidales bacterium
TGCTGACCACCCATACCTTCAGATCCAGCAGACTGGTCATTACAATCGTAAATCCAAAGATTACAAAAAAGAAGGTCCTGACCACAAAGGAGGATTCCAGGGTGATCATTTTGAAGTTTTCAAAAATGGTGGTCATCTGCCCCTCGTTCAGCCACCTGCGCATTTTCCCGGGAAAGAAAATATGGCGGTTGGAGAGGATCAGTCCAAAAACCAGGATGATCAGGAGGCTGGAGAGATGAAACATCTTACTGATTGCGTAAAGCAAAATCAGAACAGCAATCAGTAAAAACAGCTTCAATTCGGTGCGGATCTTCTGAAAGAGGAAGATCAGAAAATAACTGGCTGCCACAGAGACCAGGACGGTAAGACTCAGGTTCAGCAGTACATCCAGGCTCATCTCACCAATGCTCTCTGCCTCCATGCTGCTGATCAGAAAATAGAAGAGCATGATGCCCAGGATGTCAGAAAAGGTGCTTTCATAGATCATGATCTCCCGCTTACTACTATGCAGTGCCGAAACACTTGGGATGATAATGGCTGAGCTCATGATGGAGAAGGGAACAGCATAGAGCAGACCTGTGGTCATATTGACCTTCAGATAGACGCTCATCACCCCGCCAATGATAATGGCTGAGAGTATCAGGGTAACCAGGGAGGTGAAAAAGGCCCTTGAGATCACTTTTCGTTTCCCTCTTTCCAGTTCAAGATCCAGGGAAGCCTCCAGAACAATCATAATTAATCCGATGGTTCCCAGTACCTCCAGGATGGGGGTCAGATCGGGCGCTTGCATGCCGGTGGCCGATACCAACATTTTCAGCGTCACACCGAGGATGATCAACAGCAGTACACTGGGGATGCTGTAACGGCTGGCTACCAGGTTAAAGAGGTAGGAGATAATGATAATCAGTGACCCGATAATAACCAGTCCGTTCGAATCGAAGTGTTCCATTAGAAAAAGGCGTTAAATGCGACTCTGAAAACCGGATTCGAGTAGGGCGAAACGGACGATTCATTGATATCCCAGAGTATGGTAAATGAGACAGTGTTGTAAATGCCCACCCGTTGTGAGAGTCCGCCACCCACCAAAAATCCCCTGTATATAAAGCGTCCCTCATTGGTATATGGAGGAACGTAGTAGGCCTTTTCCAGGCTGAGGCCCTCATACTCTGCATGTACAAAAAGTTCACTAAACAGCTTAATGGGCAGCCACTCTTCCGCATTGGTGATCAGAGAGAACCGTGCAAATCCTTTAAGTCCGTAAGAGTGGGTCTGATAGGCATAGGGGAAGGTTGGCGTTGCTTTCTGTGACTGGTAGATATAGTGCGGCCCTAGCCCAACTGCCAGGCGGTCCATCACATGGTATCCCAGCATGGGTGCCACCTCGATATAGCTGCTGGTACCAAATGAGAGCCACAACTCGGGGACCAGAAAAAATTTTCCTTTCCTCCCGGTTGTTTTCTCCTGTGCCACAACTGAAAATGTCAGAGCAGCAAGGAGCAGCAACAGAGTGGCCTTTTTCATTGGCTCTCTCTGTTTTCTGTGTACTTCCTGGCACTGATTTTTCCACCGAGCAGCAGTGATCCGTTCTGTGCCAGGGCCCTCATCTCATCCTCCCCGGGATATATGAATACCGGGGCGATAAAACCTACCCGCTTCTTTACCTCTCCTGTAAGATCGGGGTTGTGGGCAATACCGCCGGTGATCAGGATGGCATCAACCTCTCCGCCCAGAACGGTTGCCATGGCACCAATCTCTTTGCTGATCTGGTAGGCCATGGCCTTCTGAAGCAGCATGGATTCGGGATCACCCTCCCGGGCCCCTTTCTCTATCAGCTGGGCATCTTTATGTCCCACATAGGCATAGAGCCCTCCTTCGCCGGTAAGCATCTTCTTCACATCGGTCCATGTAACATCCCTCTCCAGACAATATTTTGCAAGGGCACCAGCAGGCAGGGTACCGGACCGTTCGGGACCAAAGGGACCCTCGCCATCAAGTGCATTGTTGACGTCTATCACCCGCCCTTTTTGATGGGCACCCACCGAGATACCGCTCCCCAGGTGGGCAATCACCAGGTTCAGCTCCTCATACTCCATGCCCCTTGACTGGGCGTAGGTGCGGGCCACCGATTTCTGATTCAGTGCATGGAAGATCGATTTTCGTTCGAATTTAGGATGACCGGAGATGCGGGCCACATCCTGCATCTCATCCACTACCACCGGATCGGCAATATAGGCTCCGGCGCGGGAAAATGTCTGAAGTAAACTGTGGGCGATTAATCCACCCAGGTTACTGGCATGGTCGCCCATGACCCCGGCTTCCAGATCGCGGATCATCGCCTCATTCACTTCATAAACACCCGACTCAATGGGGTATATCAGTCCGCCCCTTGCAATAATTACGCCCACACTATCGAAGGGTATATGGTTCGCTTCCACTTCGGTGAGCACCAGGTTGAGCCTGTATTCCAGTTGATCGGTTGTTTTGCTGAAAGCCTCCAGCTCGCCGCACTCATGGCGAATGGTCTTCAGAAATACCGATCTGTTATCCAGGTAGACAGCAATTTTTGTGGAGGTTGCACCCGGATTGATAACAAGTATGTAATTGGCATCCATTTTAAGCCCGTTTTAAGCCCGGTTTTCAGCTATTCTATTGATTTTCGGCCGCCACTGCCGCCAGGAGGATTGAATCAAATTTTGCCTGCTCAGAATCGGATCTGGAGGTGAGTACAATGGGAGCTGATGCACCCACAATCATGGAGGCCACCTTGGCCTTGGCAAAAAATACCATTGATTTGTAGAGGACGTTGCCCACTTCAATATCGGGCATCAGCAGCAGATCGGTATCACCGGCCACATCGCTTTTGATCTCTTTGTGCTTGGCACTTTCAAACGATACTGCATTATCAAAGGCCAGCGGTCCGTCTACAATACAGTTCAGGATCTGGTCGCGCTGGTTCATTTTGGAGAGCAGCGCCGCATCGAGGGTGGCATTCATTTCGGTATTAACCTTCTCAACCGCACCCAGTACAGCCACTTTGGGATTCTTAATGCCCAGGTTGTTAAGTATTTTTACTGAATTATTGAGTATTGCGATCTTTTCGGTCAGGTTGGGTGCAATGTTCATGGCCACATCGGTCACACCAATCAGCTTGTGGTAGGTCTCCACCTCGAAATAGGCAAAATGGGAGAGAAGTTTTCCGATTCGCAGTCCATACTCCTTATTGAGAACGCAACGCATCATATCGGAGGTTCCAACCTTCCCCTTCATCAGTATATCGGCCTTTTTGTCGTGGACCATCTTTACCGAGATGGTAACCGCTTCCACCGGGGTGCTTGCCTCCACAAACTCAAACTTACTGATATCCAGGTTCAGAATCTCGGCCATTCCAAAGGTCTTCTCGCGATCCCCGATCAGTATGGGACGAATGATCTTTTCACTGGCTGCATTGACCACTGCATTCAGGGAGTGAGCATCTTCGGAGGCGGCCAGTATCAATTTTTTCGGTTTGTGGCTTCTATCCAGTAATTCGCGCAACTGGGAAAGTTCTGTCAGCATATCCATATTTGTTTTTCCATCACATTTGAGTGGTTAGCAGCATTTCTCCAGAATCTTATAGGTATCCGTCGCGATTACCAGCTCTTCGTTGGTCCTTACCACAATGGCGGTAACCCGGGAATCGGGTTTAGAGATGATCTTGTCTTCTCCCTTCACACCATGGTTCTCAGTTTCATCAAAATGGAGCCCCAGGAACTCCATGTTCTGAAGGATCATGCGGCGGATATTAAAATCGTTCTCGCCGATACCGCCGGTGAAGATCACACAATCGAGACCGTTCATAATGGTTGCATAGGCCCCGATAAATTTCTTCACCCGGTAGGCGTACATGGTCAGAGCCAGGTTGGCACGTTCATTCCCTTCATAATAGGCCAGTTCCAGGTCGCGCATATCGGAAGAGATCTCTGAGATTCCCATCATGCCACTGCGCTTATTGATCATGTTACTGATCCCTTTCAGGCTCAGGTGCTCCTTGTCGGCCAGGAAGAGCAGCACACCGGGATCGATATCCCCCGTGCGTGTACCCATGATCAATCCGTCCACCGGGGTGAACCCCATGGATGTATCCAGCGATCTTCCATGTTCTATGGCTGTGACCGATGCTCCGTTCCCCAGGTGACACGAAACCACTTTCATTTCGCGGGTATCCTTGCCCAGGATCTTACTGGTTTTCTTGAAGACAAATTTATGGCTGGTACCGTGGTACCCGTACTTCCTGACACCATATTTTTCATAGTATTCACGCGGTACGGCATACATGTAGGCATGGGGCGGCATACTCTGGTGAAAAGAGGTGTCAAATACAGCGATCTGGGGGATTCCCGGCAACAGGGTGTCGATGGAGATGATCCCCTTCAGGTTGGCCGGATTATGAAGCGGGGCCAGGTCAACACATGCTTCTATATCCTGGATAACTTCCTTGTTTATCAATACACTCTCCTTGTATTTCTCACCACCCTGTACCACACGGTGCCCAACAGCAACGATCTCTTCAACACTCTTGAGAACACCATGTTCCTTGTCCACAAGGGCAGTCATAACCAGGTTGATTCCTGTGGTGTGGTCCATAATGGGCAATACCTGCTTGTGCTTCGCTTTTCCTGAGGGTTTATGGGAGATAACTGCATCGGTAAAACCGATTCGTTCCACTATCCCTTTGGCAATTACCTCCTCATTGTTATCCATATTGAATAACTGATACTTGATGGATGAACTGCCGCAGTTTAATACCAATATAATCATGAATGTAAGTCCGTTAAATTTGGTGAATCACAATCTATTTCTGTTTTTCTTATTCCTGCCGCCTGGAGGGCTGTAATGGCCGTCAGGTTGACAATATCGCTGACCGAACATCCTCTTGAAAGATCATTGATAGGGGCGGCCATTCCCTGCAATACGGGACCAATGGCCTCCGCTTTGGCCAGTCGCTGCACCAGTTTATAGGCACTGTTTCCCACATTCAGGTCGGGGAATATCAGTACATTGGCATTGCCCTGTATGGGACTGTCCGGGGCTTTACTGGCGGCAATGGCCTCAATCAGTGCGGTGTCGGCCTGCAGCTCACCATCGATAATCAGGGTCGGATCCATCTCTTTGGCCAGCCTGGTTGCATTGACCACCTTGTCGACCATGGGGTGACTGGCACTTCCCTTGGTGGAGAAACTGATCATGGCGATCCGGGGTTCAAAACCGAGTATAGAGCGGGTGGTGGCTGCAGTAGCTACCGCAATCTCTGCCAGCTCTTTTTCGTCGGGATCGGGATGTACGGCACCATCGGCAAATACAATGACGCCCTCTTCTCCGAAAGACTGATCCTTCAGGATCATGATAAAGGCTCCCGATACAATGCTGATTCCAGGCATGGTCTTAACGATTTGAAAAGCGGGGCGTAAGACATCACTTGTGGCGTTGGAAGCACCTGCCACCTCACCGTCAGCATCTCCGGCCTTGATCATCAGGGCTCCCAGGTAGAGTGGGTCCTCCACCAGTTTCGAGGCCTCCTTCATGGTCATCCCCTTGGATTTCCTTAGCTCGTAAAGCAGCTCTGTATAGGCCTGCTTTTTCGGATGTTCCCTGGGATTGATCACAGTCGCCTTTTTAATATTTGTCAATCCGAACTGCTTCACCTTTTTCTCCAGTTCTTCAGGATCAGCAATAAGGTAGATGTAGCAAAGTTTTTCTCTGATGATGGTATCTGCTGCCATAATTGTCCGATCTTCATTTCCTTCAGGAAGCACAATCCGCTGGCAGTCCTGGCGGGCCTGCTCTCTAATTTTATTAATTAAATCCATTGATTATCAGTAATTTGAGTTATAATATTGCAGAGGTTAAAGATAATTAAAAAAAGCTTAGTCCAATCTATGTACAACATCTTTTTCAACACTTTCGTCATAGTAGGGTTTTTACTTTTTACTTTCTGTTATATTTGTTGGATTATAAAAAAATCCAACCAGATAGAGCAGTCAAAACTTGATCAGCTGCGGGCGCGGATCGACGGTGAACTCTTCACCGATCGCCTGAGGCTGCTGATGTATGCCACTGATGCTTCTGATTACAGGGAGGTTCCAATGGCAGTGGTCTACCCGCAACATGAATCAGATATCAGGGAGCTGGTCCGATTTGCCCGGGAGAACAGGATTTCACTGATACCACGTGCGGCTGGTACTTCACTGGCAGGACAGGTTGTGGGCAGTGGTATGGTGGTGGATGTGTCGCGGCACATGAACAGCATCCTGGAGATCAATGAGCAGGAGCGGTGGGTTCGGGTTCAACCTGGTGTAATTATAGATGAACTGAACATCGCCCTTCGTTCCACAGGCCTCTTTTTCAGTCCGGAAACCTCCACCTCCAACCGTAGTATGATCGGGGGGATGATCGGCAACAACAGCTCTGGCCTTCGCTCCCTTGTGCATGGAGCCACACGTGACCATACCCTCACTGTAAGGGCCGTTCTGAGTGATGCTTCCGTGACTGAATTTGGTCCACTGAACAGTGATGAGTTCAATGAGAAGCTTGATAAAGAGGGACTG
>JAGLTY010000127.1 GCA_023135025.1 Bacteroidales bacterium
TTAACTGTGGCCATCAGTATTTTCCCTGCCGAGAGACTTTCACCCGATTTTCCACTGGCTTTCTCCTGTTCTATGAAGGGGAGGAGGGTGGCTACGGCACGTTTCATGACCCTTGCACTTTTGACCACCTGGGGAAGAAACATTTTTCCATCTCCAAATAGGTCACCAACCACATTCATTCCGCTCATCAGCGGACCTTCAATCACCTTCAGTCCAAGTCCGTAATTCTGATGGGCCTCCAGGGCATCCGCTTCAATATGTTCCGTGAGTCCCTTAATCAGCGCGTGTTTCAGGCGCTCCTCCACCGGCTGGTCCCTCCAGAGATCCTTTCTCTCCTCCGCCATTTCCACCTCTTCAAGCGCGGAAGAGTATTCAATGATTCGCTCTGTAGCATCAGCCCTGCGATTCAGCACCAGGTCCTCGGTATATTCCAGGAACTCAGGAGGGATCTGGTCGTAAACCTGAAGCATTCCGGGATTTACGATGCCCATGTCGAGTCCTGCCCTGATGGCATGATAGAGGAAAACGGAGTGGATGGCTTCCCTCACTACATTGTTTCCCCTGAAAGAGAATGAGAGGTTGCTGATGCCCCCGCTTACCCTTGCATGGGGCAGGTTTCCCTTGATCCAACGGGTGGTATTGATAAAGTCGACAGCATAGTTATTGTGCTCTTCAATACCGGTACCGATGGTCAGCACATTGGGATCAAAGACAATATCGTTGGGCGGGAAGTGGAGCTTTTCAGTTAGCAGCCTGTAAGCCCTTTCGCAGATCTCAATGCGCCTTTCATAACTATCGGCCTGACCCTGCTCATCAAAGGCCATCACAATGACCGCAGCACCGTATCCCCTGATTTTACGGGCATGTTCCAGGAACTGTGTTTCGCCCTCTTTCAGACTGATGGAGTTGACCACAGCTTTGCCCTGGATACATTTCAGGCCAGCCTCAATGACTGCAAATTTGGAGGAGTCGATCATCAGGGGGACCCTGGAGATATCGGGCTCGGCCAGCAGCAAGTTCAGAAAGGTAACCATCTCATGCTCGGCATCCAGCATGGCATCATCCAGGTTGATATCCAGGATCTGAGCACCATCTTCCACCTGCCTGCGGGCAATTTCAAGGGTCTCATCATATTTTTTTTCACGGATCAGCCTGGCAAATTTCCGACTGCCGGCCACATTGCAACGCTCGCCTATGTTGATGAAATTGGATCCTTCAAAGGCGGTAAGTGGTTCCAGTCCACTGAGTGTTAATCCAGCCACAGGTTCAACGGGACGGCGGATCTTCCCTTCTCCGGTGAGCTTTGCAAATGCCCTGATGTGTTCTGGTGTGGTTCCGCAACATCCACCAACGATATTGACATATCCCGAATCCAAAAAATCTTTGATCAATACCGACATCTGTTCGGGGGTTTCGTCATACTCTCCAAACTGGTTGGGAAGGCCTGCATTGGGATGCACCGAAACAAAATGGGTTGACTTATCCGACATCTCCTGTAAATAGGGCCTGATCTCCCTGGCACCCAGTGAGCAGTTTAAACCAATGGAGAGCAACTCCACGTGACTCAGTGAGTGCATAAAAGCCTCAAGGGTCTGTCCCGACAGGGTGCGCCCACTGGCATCAGTAATGGTTCCTGAAACCATCACCGGGATTTTGATACCGGACGGTTCCAGGTACTCTTCTATTCCCATCAGGGCCGCTTTGGCATTTAGTGTGTCGAAAACTGTCTCTACCAGCAGCAGGTCCACCCCTCCTTCCACCAGCCCTTTTACCTGCTCCTTATAGGCCTCTTTCATCTCGTCGAAGGAGATGGCCCGGAATCCGGGATCGTTTACATCGGGCGAAAGTGAGGTGGTCTTATTGGTTGGTCCAATGGAACCTGCTACAAACCTGGGTTTGTCAGGCGTTTTCTGACTAAAAGCAGCGGCGGCTTCTGCAGCGATTCGGGCCGATTCAAAGTTGATCTCATAAACCAGCTGCTCAGCCTGGTAATCAGCCTGAGAGATGGAGGTGGCATTAAATGTATTGGTTTCAATAATGTCCGCTCCAGCCTCCAGGTAGGCCTCATGGATCTCACGGATCACTTCGGGCCTGGTAAGGGATAGCAGGTCATTGTTGCCTTTCAGGTCACACATATGGTTCTTAAAACGTTCCCCTCTGTAATCATCCTCTGTGAGTTTATACCGCTGGATCATGGTACCCATTGCTCCATCCAGCAGAAGGATACGCTCCTTCAGCAGCCTGGTAATCTCTTTCCCGCTTTTGTTTCTCTTCATCTACCGAAATTACTCAAATTTAAACTTGTCTGCCACCTATGCGTCAAAGGCCTGCTCGAAATCGGAAATGATATCATCAATATGCTCCAGTCCAACCGAAACGCGCAACAGGGTGGGTGAGACACCTGCTGCGAGCTGGGCCTCCTCCGACATCTGCTGGTGGGTGGTGGCCGATGGCTGGATAATCAGTGTTTTCACATCCCCCACATTGGCCAGGTGGCTTACCAGCTCAAGGTGGTCCACAAGCCTGATAGCCTCCTCTTTTTTGCCTTCTATGGTGAACGAGAGTACGCCTCCGGCACCACGTGGCAGGTATTTTTTTGCATTCTCATGATGTGGACTCTCTTCCAATCCGGGATAGTTCACCTGCTCTACCTTCGGATGTTGCTGCAGCCATCTGGCCAGGGCCAGTGTGTTCTCCACATGCCTTTCAACCCTCAGCGACAGGGTCTCCAGCCCCTGTATAAACAGGAATGAGTTAAAGGGACTCTGGCTGGGCCCCAGGTCGCGCAAACCCTCCACACGGGCCTTGATGATGAAAGCGATGTTTCCGAAGGGGCTGTCACTGCCAAATGTTTCCCAAAATTTCAGTCCATGGTACCCTTCACTGGGCTCCGTAAACTGGGGGTATTTCCCATTTCCCCAGTTATAGTTCCCGCTGTCCACAATCACTCCTCCTATTGAGGTGCCGTGTCCACCGATCCACTTGGTGGCCGATTCCACTACAATGGCAGCACCGTGTTCAATGGGTTTGAATAGATAGCCTCCAGCACCAAAAGTGTTATCCACCACAAGTGGAATATCATGCTTTTGGGCCAGTGCAGCAAACTTTTCAAAGTCAGGAATATTAAATCCGGGGTTCCCAATGGTCTCCAGGTAGATCGCCCCGGTCTTTTCATCGATAAGCTCTTCAAAATCGGCTACATCCAGCGACGCTGCGAACCTTGCATCCCAGTTGTAGTTTTTAAAGGTTACCTTAAACTGGTTGTAGGTACCACCGTAGAGGTATGGACTGCTCACAATATTATCTCCTGGAAGCAGGATGGTGCTGAAGGCAAGGAATTGAGCTGCATGACCGGAAGCAACTGCGAGAGCTGCCACTCCGCCTTCCAGTGCAGCAATCCGTTGCTCAAAAACATCATTGGTCGGATTCATGATCCGGGTATAGATGTTTCCAAACTCCTTCAGAGCAAACAGGTTGGCTCCGTGTTCGGAGTTGTTAAAAGTATAGGATGTGGTCTGATAGATCGGAACGGCTCGGGCATTGGTGGCTGAGTCGGGAGTGTGTCCTGCATGGATCTGCAGGGTCTCAAATTTTTTGTATGTAATACTCATGATATTTGAATTTTAATCCTGTAAAACGATAAATCGGTGATAACACTGATAGAGTAACAGTTAAGAAGTAAAGAAGTTATTTGGTTATTGAGTTGCAGGTGTGATGCCCCCGTAAACTAAATAACTACCTGCCATGGACATAGGCAGAATGGGTATGGTATTGGCACTGTTTTTCATGTTTTTCTTTTATGTTATTATCTCCCTTGCGGGTTAGGTTTTGGCACCTTCGCCTGGTGACGGGTTGCCAGGGGATCTACGAGCCTAATCTCTTACCCCTTCTCAATAACAATCGCGCTGAATGCGAATTGATGGCATAAAGATATGTTTTTTTTAGAAAGTGTAAGTGAGCCCCAGTCCGAATAGCTCCTTAAACTGCACCCGGGCTTCAAAAGTGTCGTAAATACCATCTCCGGTGGTATCGGTGCCAAATTTAATATCGTAATCGTAGATCAGCTGAGTCAGCAATGATGCCGATAGGTACTCATTGACTTTAAATGTCAATAACATGTCCCAGTTTACATCAACGTACTGGGGGTTGTTCAGGTAGTTGGAGAAGAGGTCGATCTTGGTATCGAGTGTCACGTTTTTCAATATCTCTTTTTTGAAGGCCATCTTAATATAACCACCCAGTTCAGCCCTTACCGTTTGTCCCGGATCGAGTCCGAAGGAGCCGGTAGCAGAGAGATCCTCATCCAGTACAAAGGTGAATTTGGTTGAAAGAGGGGAGAGGAACAGTGAGAAAACATCGGAAGGTTTGTAATCCATACCCAGGGAGAAATTGAGGTATCCAGGCGACATGAAATTGGAGATCTTCAAACGATCTTCTTCTCCCGGATTGTCATATCCTTGAGCAAACTGGGTTTTGAATCCGAGCAGGGCGGTATAAAACCACTTCTCGGTAGCCTTCAATCCAAGTTTCGATGCAAAATCTATCTGGTCATCGCTCTTACGTGTGGGGTCATCTCCCTGCTTGATCAGTCCGAATCCCAGGGTCAGCTTATTCTCCCAGTCTGTTTTTTCGGTAGCATAGATGGCCGATAGGTTTATAAGGACATTCCCGGAGAGACTGTTATCACCGCCGGCTGCCCAGTTTGTCAGAGACAGCTGGGATAGATTCAGAGATGTAGTACCACTGAATTTCCAGAGGGTGTCAGCATCAACCGGATCCTGTGCAGAAACAGTTATGGATATCAGTGCTATTGAAAAGATCAGCAAAATCTTCTTCATGGTAAATGGGTTTATAATTTATTGTTTATTGTTTTCAGCAAACAGTTTAAAGCGGTCCATATTCAACATGGTGTTGTGGATGAAAGCCTGTTTCATAAAGGGAACCATCAGCATCATTACTCCCCTGAACCGGAAGAAGTTTTCAGTTCGCCACAGGGTGACCCCCGGCTCCTTTTCAGTGAACCAGTTTTCAACTTCGTTGTATACACCACGCGATCTGTAGGTCATATGAAATTGTTCAGGGAGCCGCTTTGTGGTAATGGTCTCTGTCATCAACAGGTCACCCTTCCGGCCCTCATAAATCAACTCTGAACGTGCACCCTCCTCTCTCTCTTCTCCTTCCAGGTGGGTAAAGTTTTTCAGGCCCGGTTGCCACTGCTGAAGATTTTCGGTGCTATCGAACAATTCGATGACAGTGGTACGTGGAAGATTGATCAGGATTTCGGTGCTGTATTTCATGTTGGGTAAAGTTTAAATGCAATAACAAAACTACCCAATAATTGTTTGACACCTTATAAATACTGTTATCCGATTTCCCACCGAAATTCTACCTGCTTTTCACATTTTATATACCAGGGATGTAAATTTGAACTGAAGCAAAACTTTCAGTCATGCAAAAAACGGTGATTATTATTGGCGGTGGAGTGGCCGGACTCTCATCCGGTATTTATGGACAACTCAATGGCTACAGCACTGAAATCCTGGAGATGCACTCTCTGCCCGGTGGACAATGTACAGCGTGGGATAGAAAGGGTTATACCTTCGATTACTGTATACACTGGCTGGTGGGTTCCTCATTTGGACCCTTCCATGACATTTGGAAAGAGACCGGGGCACTGGATGAACAGACCAAAATCTGGAACCCTGACACCTATGTTACAATGAGAATGACCAATGGAGAGGAGTTCATTATCTATGCTGATATCGATCGGTGGGAGCAATACCTGGTCGATCTGGCACCGGAAGACGGAAAGCCCATCGCAAAGATGTGCAACCACATGCGAAAAATGTCAACCATGCAATTATTTGAGAAGCCCTCATTTCAAAGAAATGTACTGGATTATGCCCGTTTTATGGTAAAGAGCGGACCAGCGATCAGGCTTTTTATGAAGTATGGGAAGATGTCACTGGCTGATTATTTCAAAAAGCTGGATTTTCAAAGTAAGCTGTTGAAAGAACGACTTAATGGGATTGCTGTTGGAATGGAGGATTTTTCTGCCATCGCCTTCCTGTTTACGCTGGTCTGGTTCTCACAGAGAAATGCAGGGTATCCGCTTGGTGGTTCCATGCCTTTTACCATGCGCATGGCAGAGAGGTACAGATCATTGGGAGGAGTCTTTTCGGGGAGATCAAGAGTGGAGAAGATCATCACCGATGGAAACAGGGCTGTAGGTGTAAGGTTGGCTGACGGCACACTCAAATATGCCGATTATGTGATAGGAGCCTGTGACCTGCATGCCCTGATGTATGATATGCTTGATGGGAAGTATATCACTCCAAAGATTGAAAAGGCATTTGCAGAATGACCCCTCTTTAAACCCATAGTCCAGGTCTCCTTTGGAATCAACCGCACCATCGAAAGTGAGTTCCACACTTACCAGGTGATCGCGCCTGGTGAGTCCATTGGCAGTACTACCCTGGCCACAGGTTATGGAG
>JAGLTY010000128.1 GCA_023135025.1 Bacteroidales bacterium
AACAAAAGGCCGCTTTGGAGGAATGATCTCGTTCATTTTCAGGGTGACATACTCGCAGATTCCCTCTTCGATGAATCTGGATCCGGGATCTTCCCGGTTGCTGTAGATTGAGAAAAAAGATTGGTAAGCCCTGTCCACTTCAATATGATCTGTTCGCAACATCTCTATTCCCACCTGGTAAATATAGTGGTGCATAAGCTCATGAAACACGGCGGCTTTTACAAACTGGTTGCTGTGGATAATTGTATCTCTTCCTTTTTTTGAGAACTCAGCGACCTCGTAGGCAAGAAAAACTTCAGCATTGGTAATGAAAATTTCGTTGGGATAGTAAAAGCCAAGCTCCAGGGTGTCGTGATCACTGTTCTTCGAAAGATCTTCTGTATAGACGAAGGCATTGTAGAGTGTGTCACCAATAAAATCCTGAAGCTCCATGATCAGTGCATTCGCATTCTCTTCGATATAACGATCGATTCCTTTGCTGGTAGGTCGCCCGTTTTTCAGCGGGTAGTCGGGCCTCTCCTGTATGGGAACAAGCAGCAACAGTATGAAAAGGAGCTTTGCCATGCTGACATAAATTTAAGGTTCCCATGAATAACAATCAAGACACTTCCACGAAAGTGATGGTAGGCATACCTGGAAAAACTAAAGAGTCAATTGGAAGCTCCCCACTCCGAATTGGCCAGGTCCCAGATATTCAGGTATCCGATCTTGATGATATTGATCATCTTTTCCCAGTTCACCAGTTTGATGTGGTCGTCGGGCTGGTGGTACTCGGGAGGGAACCCTGCCATAAAGTAGATGATCGGCACATCTTTCTGTGAGAATGAGGAGTGATCGCTGCCGCCGCGTGGACGCTCTGCGGGCCTGAAATTCACATCCAGATTCAGGTCGAAATCTGCGATATTTTTGGTAGTCAGCTCCTCCAGCACAGAAAAGGCTTTGGTATAATTCATGCTGCACTTATTTCCCAGTGTATCATTCTTGTTATCGCGGGAGATCATATCGTAGTTGAGATTCAGGATCATCTTTGCATCGTTGTAAGGGTGATCGGCAAAATACCTGGATCCCAGGAGTCCCTTCTCTTCACCTGTCCAGGCACAAAATACAATGGTTTTCTCAGGTTTTACACCGGTGGCCATGCACGCTTTGGCAATACTCATCACTCCAACTGTTCCTGAAGCATTATCGTCGGCACCGTTCCAGATCCAGCCGTCGTGGATGCCCAGGTGGTCGTAATGCGCCCCGATCACAATAATCTCGGTGGTATCCTTCCCGGGGAGCACACCCACCACATTCCTGGCCCTGATTAGTTTGGAATCGACGGTAGTTTTGACTCTGAGCTTCTTCCCGGCAAGAACCCTGGAGTCCGGCTTCATGGAACTTTTCACCTCCTCCTGGAAGGATTCAAGGTCTGTGCCCGAATCCTTCACCAGTTCATTCATAACCCTTTCAGAAACAGTGATGCGAACCGTACTGCTGCCCAGCTCACTTCCGGGAAGGCTCATGCGGGTTTCATAATAGGAGGCCCTGGCCTTCTCACCTTCATAATTCCCTGAATTTATCCGGAAGGGAAGGTTTGCGGCCCAGGCTTCTGTGACATCGCTGCCCGGATCCACCTCAATGATTGCTGCTACTCCCAGCTCCGAAGCCCGGTTGTTTTTGGCGAACATAAGGCCCCATCTGCCACGGCCCCAGTCCTTAGAAAAAGTTTTATAAGCTTTCGAGGAGGGGTCGTTTTGCCCGGGATAGCCGCTTAACCTCAGGATAATCTTATCCTTCACATCCACATCTTTGAAATCGTCGTAATCGTTTTCCTTATCGGTGAGGCCGTACCCCACAAAAACTATTGGCAATTCCATCTCCATGGAGATACCCGAGGCCTGGACCGAGAAATCAGTTTGGTAGGCGAAATTCAGGGTGCGTGAGCCTTCCGGGGTTGTTTCAGTCAGCGACAATTCATGATCATCGCTCGATCTGGTTTCGATAAGGTTGAAACTCTGATAGAAGGTTCTGTAACTGGAGGGCCTTTTACCCGCCATTCTCTCTTCCCTGGTGGGCCTCTCAAATACCATATCGCCTGCCGGTTGAAGTCCATAAACCTTGAAAAGACTGGCGATATAATCCGCTGCCATATAAGCACCCGGCTGTCCGGTGGATCTTCCTTCGGTCCAGTCGGAGGCAAGAAATTCAAGTTGTCCCTGTACCGCCTGGCGGGTGATGGCGTCAAGCCCTTTCTGTTTGGTATCCTGGGCATGAGCCGGAGCGAAAAAATGAGCAATGGAAAGAATCAGGAGAAAGTGTGCGGCTTTTTTCATGGTATGTGTGCTGTTGGGGGTTGAGAGTTATAAAAAGGTGAATTTAAATGAAAATTGCATTCACTCTCTATGTCACTGTTGCAGGGGTCATATTTGATCCTTATTTAGATTGAGTCTTCGGGATAGTGAGATGACCGAATCGGTGAAGATCATATAAGAATAGATTTTGTAAATTTGAAAGCAGTTCATTGCTGATTACCCAAAACATTATTATCAATGAGACATCTCTTAGTGATTGCTTTTATTCTTTTTTTATGGCCCGGTAAGGGAATTGCGCAGATTCAAGGTCAATGGCTCGATTCCACTGCTCACGGAAATCACAGTATGGGGTACTTCTTTACCAACAGGCCATTGAAAAATACCGACGAAGGGGTGGTGGCGTTCCGAAACCGCTGGACACGGCAGACCAGGAACCTCTATTTCTGCCTGTACGATTATGATTCTGACTCCATCCTGCTAAAGTACAGGGCCACCAAGACCTGTGACAAGCGTGTATACCCCACAGAACATGTGGAGGACAATATTTTTTATGGGATATATGAGAATTTACGGCTAAAGAGGGGTATTCATAATCTTATTTTCGTGGTTCCGGGGTATGGGAAGACCTTCGATGCACAGATGAATGATTTCATGTTTCGTATTCAGCAGTCTTACAGTGACTCACTGAGGGGATCCACTGCTGTGATCCTTTTTGCCTGGGGCGACCAGGCGGTGGCGCCGTTCTACTACAAGGGAAAACGGTCGGCCAACAGGGCAGCCAATGATTTCTCCATTTTCCAGCAGATGCTGGAGTCGTTTCAGGCCGATACGGTCTTCTTCGAAGGCAAACCCAGGGACCTCTCCTATACCCTGATCTGTACCTCAATGGGGAACCAGATGCTCAAACGTTATATGCTCAAACGGGAGAGACAGGAGATTGACATGGTGAAGGCCTACGACCGGATTGTGATGATTGGCAGCGATGCAGGTTGCGACTCCTTTAAAGATGGAAAAGGATTTCACAACATCACAGCCATGACCGATTATGTGAGTATCCTGGTGAACCGGAAGGATGGCCCATTGGCCTTGTCACAGTATATGAATATGAAGAACCGCCTGGGCAGGGTGGGGCCCACCAATTACAGTGAGCTGCCTGATAATATAAAGGTATGGGATGTGACCGGTATAATCAATTGGGAAGACCTGCCGGCCATGGGTCACGATTACCTGTTGAGGAACAGTGAAATCAGGGATCAGCTGCTCTATAAGGAGACTACCTTCCAGCAGATGAAGTATTCGGAATAGTAATTCTAACAGACAGATTAATAGAGTATTACACCTCCAGGTGTTGAAAAATACAACTTGTGGTGAATAATACCACACTATCTGTAAAGAGCTTAAAAAGAGAGTGTTCACACCTGTCATCTGTCCGGTGTGTTGAATAATTCTACAATCCCCGTCAGTTTCCTATCATTACTTGTATCGCATAAAAATCAGTAAATCAGACAGATGCACTGTTGTGGCATATTCTTTGTAAACTGATTTTGTAGCCGTGAGGCACTATTCAAAACATATTTTAAAACAGATAGGCAATGAAACCTGCAAAAACAATGACAATCGCGATGGCCATGCTCTTTATTACCATGACCGCCATGAAGGGCGCACCAGAAGAGAAAGGTGTTCCCGGTAAGAATGAACTGCAACTGGTATGCAGCCCAGAACTTGAAAGCCTTGCTAACCAACTGGTGAACGATTACAGTAAGGAAAATATGGGAACTCAAATTCAGGTGACCCCGGTTACCGATCACGAAGTTTATGGAACCCTTAAGAAGGGAACCGTTGCACTGGTCAACAAAGATTGTTTGGCCGGATTGAAGGGGGAGCACTATTTCAAAATGGTGGTGGGACGCGATGTCATCGTACCATTGATAAATGCCAATCATCCACAGATAGATATGATCATGGAAAATGGTATCTCTGCTGAGGGATTTGCAAGGATCTATACAGCCCCTGGCAACATTACCTGGGGTGAGGTACTGGGTCTGCCGGATCAACGTCCGGTTCATGCCTATGTACCGGGTAAAGCCTGCGCAAAAGAGTAACTGTCCGAATTTTTACAAATCGAACCCGGTAATCTAACCGGATTAGTGATCATGGAGCCGGAGGAGATGCTGAAGAAGATTGGAGGCGATCCGGGAGCCATAGGCTTCTGTAGCCTGGCCTGTCTGATGAATATGGAAAAGAGTGGGGTGGATGCCGGTATCGGACTGGTGCCGGTCGATATGGATGGAGATGGCCGGATGGATAAATTTGAGAATATATATGAGTCCAGCTCTACGCTATCCCATGCCATTTTTGTGGGCAGGTTCCCTAAAACCCTGTACAGCCGGGTCTATGCTCTTACAGCCGAACAAACTGCCGGTGCAGAAGAGATGGCTTTTCTGGAGTGGATGATCGGTGATGGACAGCAAACACTGACTTCGGCAGGGATTATGGAGCTTGGCTATGGCGAAAGGGCCTCCAGAATGGAGCATCTGTCGGGCTATGACCAGGCAGTTGCCAATGTGCGGGCGAAGGCTTCTCCTGCCAGGGTTTACCTGCTGGTGGGCGGACTTTTATTGCTGATTGGAATTCTGACACTGGTGTTTGCCAGGATAACAGGAAACAGGGGGGCTGTTCAAACGGCCGGTTCCCTGCAGGGAGAGGGATCTGCAGCTTTTCCCGGCGGACTCTTTTTCGACAGGTCGCACACATGGGCTTATATGGAGAAGAGTGGCCGGGTAAGGATCGGGATTGACGATTTTCTGCAAAATGTAACCGGACCTGTGACACGTGTGATTATGAAGCATCCGGGCGAGCAGATTAAACGGGGTGACTCTTTCCTGACACTGATTCAGAAAGGGAAGCGCCTGGAGATTAAATCGCCGGTATCGGGTGTTGTGGAGGAGCAGAACAGAGAGTTGCTAAACGATGTTTCGCTCCTGAACAGCGATCCATATGCCGCAGGCTGGGTCCTTATGATGAAACCGTTGAACTGGATATCCGAGCTGAAGTCCTATTTCATGGGCGAACCTTATGCCAACTGGTTGAAAACAGAAGTTGCCCGACTCAAAGAGTTTCTCACTTCCACATTGAAGCTGTATGACACAAAGGAACATGCCCTGGTATTACAGGATGGTGGCGAGATAAATGGTGGTGTGCTGGAGTCGTTCGGACCCGAGGTGTGGGAGGAGTTCCAGGATGGCTTTATCAATAGAGCGAAGTAACCGATCATTATTGGGCCCGGACGGTCGTCCGGGCTTTCATTCAAATATCTATCTAAACAATCTAATCAATATGGCAATTAACAGACGTAATTTTTTCAGGGCCATGGGAATTACCGGGGTTGCTCTCGGTACAGGCAAAGAGCTAAATGCCGTCCCTGAAGAAGGCAACGAGACAGAATTTTATGGAATTCTTTACGACTCAACCCGCTGCGTGGGGTGTCAGAGTTGTGAAATGGCCTGTGCACTGGCCAACGGCCTGCCGGAACCCGATCCGGAGGATTATCCCATGCCGGGAATCATCAGGAAAACCAATGAAAACAGGCGCATGGTGATCAATGCCTATGAACATGAGGAAATGGGCGAAATCTATGTAAAGAACCAGTGTATGCACTGTAACTCACCGGCTTGTGCTTCGGCCTGCCTGACCAAAGCGATGTACAAAACCAAGGAAGGGCCCGTGATCTGGCGCGACAGAAAGTGCATGGGATGTCGCTTCTGCATGGTCTCCTGTCCGTTCGATGTACCCAAGTTTGAATACCACAGTGCCAATCCCAATATTGTGAAATGCGACATGTGTTTCGACAGAGTGAAGGAGGGTGAACTTCCTGCATGTGTGGCCGACTGTCCGGCCGAGGCACTTACCTTCGGCACCCGCAGGGAGCTGATCGCTGAAGCGCGTCGCCGGATTCATGAGAATCCTGATGGCTATTATGATGGCATTTATGGCGAAAACGTGGCCGGCGGAACCGGGTATCTCTACCTGTCGCCCGTCCCCGTTGAAGAGCTGGGTCTGAATAGTAAACTTCAGAAGAGGTCCTATCCCGAGTTGACTAAAGGGTTCCTCTACAGTGTTCCATCCATATTTATCCTATGGCCCGCCATACTGCTG
>JAGLTY010000129.1 GCA_023135025.1 Bacteroidales bacterium
AAAACATGTGCTTCAGGAAATAATCTTCAATCAGGATGAGTTGCCATGCAACCCGGGATGTGTTACCTTGTCTTTCCCATTGAAAGCGTAATACTTTGACGACTAAATACGAGGATATACACAGGGATGTGATCGAATCGTGTAAGAGAGGTGATATTCGGGCGCAGTACCAGTTATACACTCTTTACAACAAAGCGATGTATAATATCTGTTACCGGATGACCAATCGGCAGGAGGAGGCTGAGGATATGCTTCAGGAGTCGTTTTCATATGCTTTCAGTAAACTGGGTTCTTTCAGGTTTGAGTCGTCCTTCGGGGCATGGTTGAAGCGGATTGTTGTGAATACCTGTATCAACCACCTTAAGAAAAGAAGGGTGGATCTGGTTTACACGGAACAACAGAACGATCCGCTGCCTGACGACGATTTTGTCAATTACGAGGAGATCCAATTCAAGGTAGACAGTGTGATGAAGGCCATTGAGAAATTGCCTGAAGGTTACAGGATCGTTTTCTCTCTCTACCTGCTCGAAGGGTATGATCACAAGGAGATCGCCGAAATACTGGGCGTGACCGAATCGACCTCTAAAAGCCAGTTTTTAAGAGCCAAGCAAAAAATTAAAGAAATGTTGATGAGCCATGAGTGACCGATTAGAAGATTTTGTGAAGCAGCACCGCGAGCAGTTTGATCTGCATGAGCCCGATCCTTCCATCTGGCTGAAGATCAACCCTGCCAGCAAACCAGTAGACCAGAAACGCAGACCCATGCGCTGGCTCAGGATTGCAGCAGCAGTGGCCATGATTTTTGCAGGCTCAACTGCAGGTATCTACTTCCTGACAGGCGAAAAGGCCGGTCCGGATCTCCGCAGCAGCGAGCTCTATCTGGAGATTATGGAGACCGAGCAGTACTACAGCCAGATGGTCTCGGACCGCTACGAGGAGCTAAAGCCATTCCTGGCTTCCGATCCGGCGGCAAAAGAGATGCTCACCACCGATATGGATGAACTGGACGAGGTCTATAAGGAGCTGAAGGAAGATCTGAAAGACAACGCTTCCAACCCGGAGGTGATCGAGGCCATGATCCTCAACTACCGGGTGAAGCTGGAGATCCTGGAAGACCTGCTTAATCAACTAAAAGAAAAGGAGAATCAAGATTATGAGAAAGATGAATCATATTCTCTTTAGGCCCAGAAGGCTGCTGATCCTTTCGGCGCTGATCCTTTCGGCGCTGATGGTGGGCACCCTTGCCCCGGCTCAGAGCCATACGGACAGACGCAGCGTGAGCAGGAGCTTTCCTGCTTCACTTGAGACAACCCTGGAGATTCAGAACAAGTATGGGAAGATCCAGGTGGCAACGTGGGACAAAGATTCTGTAACTGTGGATGTGGATATCTTCCTGACCGAATCGAGCAGTTCCAAACTGAGGAAGCTGAAGGAAGGCATTCAGATAGACTTCACAGGAACCAATAGCTATATCATTGCCAAAACGGTGATTGAGAGTGAAAGCGGCCGTCTGGCTTCGGAGCTGAAATCCATCAGCCATACCATTACCGGAACCAACAAACGGATCGAGATCAATTACATGGTCTATCTCCCTGCCCATATGGATGTGGTGCTCAACAACAAGTTTGGTGACATCTATATGGACGACCTGGACGGGCAGGTGGATATTGCACTCTCCAACGGGGTCCTGAAAGCCAACAGGCTCAGGGGAAATGCTGTCATCTCACTCAGCTTTGCCAACGGGATGATCAAGTCGCTGGGCTCGGCCAACATGAAGCTCTCCTACTCCGATCTGGTTCTTGACGAGGTGAGTCAACTCGATCTGATCAGCAAATCATCCAAACTGAATGTGGACAGTGTCAATGTACTGAAGATAGACTCCCGAAGGGACAAGCTCTATTTCAAACATGTGGAGTACTTCTACGGTAAGAGCAACTTCACGCAGGTGTGGGTCTATGACTTTCTTCGTGAATGCGATCTCTATATGAAATATGGGGAGCTGACCATCGAGCATGTGATGCCCGACTTCAGCAAAATCTATGTGAAATCGGACTACACCGATGTCACGCTCTATTTTGACAGGGCAACCAGTCTGGGTTTTGATATCCTTCACCATGAAAAATCCATACTGAGACTCCCCGGTTCAGAGGTGCTGTCGGAAGAGACTCCTTCAGGAAAGGATCACTTTAAAACCGTGGGAACCTTGGGGAGAGGCAAACCGGCGGGACAGGTAAACATCGATGCCCTTCAGAAATGCTTTATCAACATCTCCTATAAGTAATGTCCTATGAGAAAACTTTACATCATCATACTTCTCCTCTGCCTTTCACCTGCTGCTTTCTCACAGTTCTATAATAAAGAGGTGGGAATACGGGGTGGATATTCCTCGGGAATCACCTTCAGGGTAAACCTGAAAGAGGAGCTCTCCTACGAGGGGCAGCTTTGCTACCGGGACCAGGGCGCCATCTTTACCATGATCCGTCAGCAACACCGGGAAATGGGCATGAACCGACTGGGAAACTGGGATTTTTTATATGGATTCGGTGTACACGCCGGATTTTATTTCACTGATAGTTACAAGATTCTGTTCCGCGAGATTTACTTCGGAAGGGAGATCTTTACCCCTGTGATCGGCATGGATGGTTACGTGGGAATCGATTACAGACTTGTGGAGCTGCCCATGAGTTTCGGGGTGAGTTTCCAGCCCTATATGGAGATATCATTGAAACAGGTTTTCGGGATCAACCTGTGGGATTTTGGATTCCACGTCAGATATATGTTCTGACACAAAAATTTGAGACGCTTTCAATAACCAACTGAGATTAAATCTAAAGAAAATAGAGATGAAAAAGATTGCTACAATGTTTGTTTTGCTGGCTCTGGCATTGCCGGCAGTGGTGGCCCAGGAGGCCGAAAATGAAGCCCCCCAGGAGAAACAGCAGAGAAATCCCGGGGAGGTGCAGACCCTTTTTGACCCCCATTCGGGTAGTGGAGGCTATGGTGCCTTCTCGGTAGGTTACACCAAGATTAACGGCCGGGATGCCATTATTATGGGGGGACGCGGCGAATGGGTGGTTGGCCATGGATTCGGACTGGGAATGGGTGGATACGGGTTTGTGAATGACCCCATTTACAATGTGGTGGACGAGTTGAACTACTCGCTTGCCGGGGGGTACGGCGGACTCATCATGGAGCCGATTCTGTTTGGATGGTTCCCGGTACACCTCTCCTTCCCCATCCTGATAGGTGCCGGTGGAGTGGCCTCTACCTCTTACAGCTCCGACTGGTACGACTCGTATGAGTACTGGGATGGTTACCTGGAAGCTGCCACAGCATTCTTCGTGGCTGAAGCGGGTGTGGAGCTGGAATTCAACCTGGTCCGGTTCTTCAGGCTCTCCCTGTTTGGTACCTACCGTTACACCTCCGATATCATCATGGAGAACACCCCCACCGATGCCTTAAGGAGCTGGAATGTGGGTATGACATTCAAATTTGGAAGTTTTTAGGCTTCCAGGAAAAATTCAGTGGTCGACTGAATATCAGAGGGGTCTTTCAAAAGCAAGCATCAGAAAGCTGTCCAACCATTTTAAACTCAGACAGGAAGCATTTAACAGGCCCTATCCCCTGGTTGGCCAGGTATCAAAAGATCTCAGATCTGCCTCTTGAAAAAAAACCCTAACTCGCCTTACCTGGCACCTGCCTTCAGCCACCCCAGGTAGCTCTGCACATCCAGGTCGGTCCCTTTGGGCTCGCCCACCACATTGCCATCGGCATCCATGATTACATAGAGAGGGATGGTATTGGTGCGGAAGTTGGCGATCTCGAAGTCGATGTTCTGCTGACCTATGCTCTTTTTCACCTTGCCGTCCACCTCCGAAGTGTACCACTCCGATTCGGGGAGCTTGGTGCGATCGTCTGTATAGAGTGCCACAATCACATAGTCGTTACGCAGGGTACTGAGCACCTCCGGATCGGACCAGACAGCGGCCTCCATCTTCTTGCAGTTGCTACAGAAATGGCCCTTGAAATCGATCAGAACAGGCTTTCCCGATGCTTTGGCACACGCCAGCCCCTCCTCCAGGTCATAAAAACCTTTCAGCCCGAAGGGCATATGGAACATATCGGCATACTTGACAGGGGTACACTCCTCGTTGTTGTCGGCCGCTACCATGGGTGCAGCGCTGTAGACCGCCTTCTGTGTCAGGTCGAGCCCGTTGGGCGACTTGGGAGGCAGAAGGGGTGAAATGGTTTTCAATTCGTACCCGAAGAGTCCCAGGAAAAGATAGACCACAAAGGTAAACGAGGCCACACTCAGCAGCAGACGCGGCACCGAAACGTGTGGCAGGTCGCTGTCGTGCGCAAACTTGATCTTGCCCAGGAAGTACATGCCCAGCATTGAGAAGAGCACGATCCAGATGGCCAGGTAAAGCTCACGGGTCAATATTTTGTTGGTGGGATCCAGGGCCAGCAGGAACTTCATACTGAAGGCCAGCACAACAAATCCAAGCACCACTTTCACAGCGTTGAGCCATCCGCCCGACTTGGGCAGTCCCCTCAGCCAGGAGGGGAATATGGCAAACAGGGTAAAGGGTATGGCGAATGCCAGTCCAAACCCAAACATACCAAGAATCGGCTTCAGTGCCAGTCCACCGGCAGCCTCAACCAGCAGGGCTCCCACGATGGGACCTGTACAGGAAAAGGAGACCAGTACGGTGGTGAGTGCCATAAAAAAGGCTCCGCCAAAACCACCTTTATCCGTCCGGCTGTCGGCCTTGTTGACCCAGCTGGTGGGCAGTACCAGTTCGAACATGCCGAAAAAGGAGAAGGCAAAAACGATAAAGAGTGCAAAAAAGATCAGGTTGGGGATCCAGTGGGTACTCAGCGCATTGGCTGCATTGGGACCCACATTGGAGACACTCACGATCACTCCAAGTAAGGTATAAATGGCCATGATGGAGATTCCAAAGATCAGTCCCCGGAAAATTCCCCTGGCCCTACTTTCGCTGCCCTGCATAAAGAAGCTGACGGTCATGGGGATCATGGGAAATACACATGGCGTCAGCAGTGCCAGCAATCCAAGTCCGAATGCCAGCCAGAAAAAACGCCAGAGCGACTTCTCATCTTCCATGGCAGGGACACCGGCCACCTGGGAGTCCGCCTCCCCGGCCACACTCTCCTGACCCTCTGCAGGGGCCTCTTCCACTGCGGATTCTTCAGTGGTGACGGATTCTTCAGTGGTGACGGATTCTTCGGTTGTTGCTGCGGCGGCGCCCCCAATATTCACCTCAAAAGTGAATGGTACGGTCTTGGGTGGCAGACAGGTGGCATCGTCGCATACCTGGAACTCAATTTCGCCGGTAACTGTCTGGATGCCGGTACCATTGAATTTCACCTTCTGCCTGAATTCAGCTTTTCGTGCCAGGGTGCCCACCTCCATCTGGAAACCCTCATCAAATTTAATTTTGGGTTTGGTTACCTCTATAATTCCATCCACTAGAGTGTAGGCATCGGACTCATCATACCATGGTTTGGTGGCAATGGGTCCCCCTGCTGGAAGGTTGGCCGAATAAAGGTGCCATGGGAAATCAATGTTGGCTGAAAATACCAGTTCGGCTTCCTGGCCAATCATATTGTCTGTGGAAAAGGTCCACTTTACAGGATCTTCCACCTGTGCAAAAATGGATGTGGCCAACATTATGGCCACACCCATCAGTATAAGTCTGTTCTTCATATATTCTTTAAGTAACGGTCTGCAATGCTAAACAAATCTCCGGCTGAAAAGTTTGAAGGCTAATGCCGCTTTCTGCGAAGCTCCTCGCCCTGCTCGTTGTAGATCCTGTATTCCAGGAAATGGAGCGATTCGACGGAATTGATCTTTATCTTGCATCCCAGCTCTTTGCGCCACTTGCGCTCTTCAGAGTGAAACCCTTTGGTCAGATAGGTGGCTACAAATGGATGCAGGACCACTTCAAGTTTCGAAGGCCGATGTTCCCCGATCAGCATGGAGAGCTCACTCTTTACCAGTTCTGGAAAGAGGATGGGCGGCTGCGCCTTACCACTGCCTGCGCAGGTGGGACAGTTCTCTGCTGTCTCGATATGCATCTCCGGACGTACCCGCTGACGGGTAATCTGCATCAATCCGAATTTACTCAGGGGAAGGATGTTGTGTTTGGTCTTATCGACCGACATGGCCTCCTTCATCCTGTCAAAGAGTTTCTGCTTGTTTTCATGCTTGTGCATATCGATAAAATCGACCACAATGATGCCACCCATATCCCTCAGCCTGAGCTGACGGGCAACTTCATCTGCTGCAGAGAGGTTCACCTCCACTGCATTGGTCTCCTGGTCGCTGGAAGAACGGGAACGGTTCCCGCTGTTCACATCAATCACATGGAGTGCCTCGGTATGCTCAATAATCAGGT